>JAZRKC010000096.1:0-9310 GCA_045646155.1 Saccharimonas sp. (SeqCode) | reverse complement strand
CTCACAGAACGACATGGCTACGATCCGACTTGTGTGAAATACCGAGCTGACTATTTGATAGAAAAATACGGCATATTGCCGACTGAACAAGTGGATAAAACCGAATTGCAGATACTTTTGCGATTACTCGAAGAGAAATTACAGTCTGGATTTCAGGGTAGTGTAGTTGAGTTTGGTTGCTATTTAGGCACGACATCTTTGTTTATACGTAGACTACTAGACGAATATAATTCAGATGTGGAATATCATGTATACGACTCGTTTGAGGGACTGCCGAATAAGACGCTGGAGGATATGAGCGTGGCAGGTGAACAATTTGTGACTGGAGAATTGTATGCTCGAAAAAAAGAATTTATTGCAAATTTCAAAAAGGCAAAACTGAAACCGCCAATTATTCATAAAGGATGGTTCAGCGATCTCAAACCTACAGAGGTACCTGATGATATATTTTTTGCGTTTTTTGACGGTGATTTTTACCAATCTATAAAAGATTCTTTTGCTGCAACAAAAGGTAAAATATCTCAAAAAGCATTAGTATTAGTTGATGATTACGTGAACGAAGCTTTGCCAGGAGCTGCAAAGGCAACTGATGAGTGGTGTCACAGTAACATCGACAAAGTAAAAAAAATTAGTGTGCGCTCTAGCTTGGCAATTATTGATTTTGTTTAGTTATTTTTTTATTTTCGGCTACACTACTGATAATAGAAGATATTATAATTATCAAACCTGCTGATCCTATAAACCATTCGGGCATTTCTGTACCGTATAATTTCATTATCATAATGATACCTAGTGATAGTATCGCCCAATGCGCACCATTATCCAGATATTTGTAATTTTTTAGTGTTTTTTCTTGTACTAGATAGACTGTTAGAGAGCGAACCCAGAATGCACCAACGCCTAAACCAGCCATAATTAGTGATACATTCGTGGTTATAGCAAAAGCTCCTATAACACCGTCGAGTGAGAAAGACGCATCTAGTATATCTAAATAAATAAATGATGTAAAAGCCGCCATACCTACTAGTTTAGTGTCTTTTGGCTGTCTTTTTGTGAATATATCACTAAATAGATTGAGTGTTGTGTATATTAATATCCCTAATATGGCAGCAGCTAATATACTGCCGCTGTTTGGTTTTTGAGAGGTATAAAATAATAGCAGAGATACAGCAAGCATTAGAAATATTTTAAACATTTCATATTTACCGAATCGTGCTAAATTACGCTCTGTTAATCTCGCCCAGTGAGTTTCTTTTTTGTCATCCAAGAAGAAGTTTAATCCAATCATCAACAAAAAGACGCCACCAAAAGCATTAATAATAGGTGAAGCTTCGTGGAGAATCTCGCTATATTTAGTTGGATTATATAGCGCCATATTTGTAATAGATAAGAAATCGCTATTTACAGAGAACATTACTATTAATATAGGTAATATAAATCTAACGCCGAATACAGCAACTATTATGCCGACAGATAGAAACATTTTTTGCCAAAATGGCGACATTTTTGATAGAACTTTACTATTGATGATAGCGTTATCAAAGCTAAAGGTGACTTCTAATATCACTAGTACTATAAATGTCCATAGTCCAGGTAGTCCTAAGGAATTTGCGACAATAGCACCTACAATTACACTAGCTATAATTGAAAACCAAAATATACGAAAAGGATGTTTTTTGTTATGCATTAGTAATATTATAGCAAAGATAAAGAACAGGGTATGATGTGATAATTATTTTTCCACAGTTTTTCCACATATTAAAAAACTTAAATTCATATAATACAGAACGACAGTTTAATTAAGAGTATAATATAAAATGGAAAAATCATAAGAACAATAATCAAGCGAAATGCTACATCATCTATCTATCAAGCAGAAAATTATTGTCATGGCCGCTACGATGAGCGCTCTTTTTTTGGTGGCGCTAGATCAGACAATAGTCTCGACGTCGCTATCCGCAATAGTTTCTGAGTTTAATAATTATGATGCGTTAGGTCTTATTGTTACGTCATATTTATTGGCCACTACAGTTACCGTTCCGTTGGCAGGTAAATTGTCCGATATGTATGGACGTAAGCCATTATTGATAATAGGGGTGACTTTGTTTACCGTAACGTCGTTATTTAGTGGCGCTTCACCTACAGTAGAGTGGCTTATTGTTTGGCGTACACTGCAGGGTGTTGGCGGTGGTATAGTTACTGCAAATACGTTTACTATAATCGGAGATTTATTTACTCCAATAGAGCGCGGTAAATGGCAGGGGATAATCGGAGCAGTCTTTGGAATCAGCTCAGCGATTGGTCCTTTGCTGGGCGGATATTTGACTGATTCTCAGCACATTTTTGGTATGGTGACGAGTTGGCGTTGGACTTTTTATATAAATGTGCCAATTGGTATTATCGCAGCTATTTTAATATTGATTTATTGTCCAAAAATTAAACATGATAAATTGCACCGCCCAGATTATTTAGGAGCTTTACTTATCACTATCTGTCTAGCTTCGATAGTTTTGGCGGTAGATAATACCGAAATTGTATTCAAGGCAATCATGGATAACGGTACGCCTGTAGGATTTATCAAATTTAGCCTATGGATTAGTGCGATAATTAGTGGATTGCTATTTTTTGTTAATGAAAAACGTGCCAAGCAACCAATTTTGCCGTTAAAGTTTTTCAGAAACAAGACATATGCTTTGATTTCTGTGATTGCGATGTTATTTGGTGTTGGATTCATGGGGTCTATTTTATACTTAACTCAATTTAATCAGCAGGTTTTTAATGCTTCCGCTAGCCAGGCTGGCATAATGTTACTACCGATGACGATTGGTATGATGATATCGTCTATTTTGGTAGGGAGGTTAGTATCGGAGAGTGGGCGATATAAAGGCTATTTATTGACTGGTTTTGCAATATCGACAATAATGCTATTTTCTTTGGTGTCACTGAAACCCGACTCTCCTTATTGGCACGAGGCAGTGATAATAGCTATACTCGGCCTAGGCTTGAGTATGTCTATGCCTATACTTAGTTTGGCTGTACAAAACGAATTTGAACAAAAGAATTTGGGCGCCGCTACATCTAGTATCCAGCTATTTCGTGGATTAGGCTCTACTGTAGGTACTGCAATACTAAGCGGAATGCTTATGAGCGGTATAATGACATATATAGGAGACCCAGGCAAGCTTGAATTTATACAAATGATGAAACAATCTGAGTCTAGTTACACTAGTATGATTGGTAAAGATATAGATGCTAATGCACTATTGAATATAAATATGATGAAAGAAGATATTCGCAATAAATCTTTCGTTGCTATAAGCAAAACAGAAATGTCAGATGAACATAAAGAGTATCTAAAAAATAAAATTATAACGAGCCAAGATAAATATAGTGATGATATTATACAAGCTTTCACGAAATCTTTGCACTCGATATTTATAGTAGGTTCTATTATGACATTTGGCGCATTTCTACTAGCTTTATTTATAAAAGAAAAGCCTTTACGTTCACAGATGGATTCAGCTCCAGGTGTTGAGTAAAAAATAGTACTATATAGCTTATGCTTGCTATAGCGTATGTGATTTGTTAATATTTTATTTGGTCTAAGCGTCAATAAACTAAATATAAAGGTCGTAGACGTTTAATATTAGACTAAAGGACCCCCATGTCAATAGCAGTCGAATTTGCTCCAAGTATGAGCAGAAAGATCGCGGTGGATGTGGTACCTGCCGACTGGCAGATGTATATCACAAATTAATTAGACAATTAAATAAAAGCGCTCGTAAATACGGGCGCTTTTATAATGGTTTTAGATTATTCTATGCCGGCTTCTTTTAGTGCTGGTATAATAATGTATCTTTCTATCAAATCAGCATCTGACCAGACTATTGGGGTTGAGCTATCGTTATCTGTTGGTACTAATTTATCATCTTTGACGTCTTGATTTCCTACTTCTTTACCATTTAGAAATAGGCTTGGTGTTGCTTCTACACCAGCTTCTTTTCCTAGTGCTAAATCGTAATTAATTTTCTTTTTTATAGACTCACTGTCTAAATCTTTAACTAATCGTTCACTATCTAATCCCAATTCTCTCGCAGCGTTAGCAAAGAAATTAGTGCGCTCATCTCCGGTTAGATTATTCCATTCGGATTGATGTTCGTAAATGTAGCTGTGCATTTCCCAGAACTTACCTTGTAGCCCGGCAGCTTCAGCAGTAGCGGCAGCAGCAAAGGCGTTAGGATGATATGCATATATTGGGTAGTTGCGAAATATATAAGCTATCTTGTCTTTGTATTTTTCTGCAACTTTCTTGATTTCTGGTGCAGCAGAGCCACATCCTGGGCATTGATAGTCGGCGTATTCTATCAATATAACTTTGCTATCGGCGTTGCCGTAAATATGTTCAGGAATATTACCGTTATCGTTGGTAGTTTCTTGTTTTTTGTTTACATCAATTTTTGATACATCAAGCTTACTATTGTTGGATATATAAATTAATCCTCCAATAACTCCTAGGCAAAGTACCGAAAAAATAATCCATGCTTTTCTTGTCATATTATCTCCTAAATTACAGATATAATTATAATGGTAATGCACTAGTGAATCAAGTAACGTTGATATATAATATTGGGTATGCAAACGTTGATGATTATACTTTTTGTTATAGCGTCTATTCTCTTGATTATTGTTTCGTCAATAACACCTAAACGTGTTCAGCTATCTAAATATGAGCTAGAACGCTTGTGTAATAATGGCGATGCGGTTGCAGAATATGAGTTAGAGCGCAAAACTGCGCTTGTTGATATATTAACTATTCAAAATATCATTGAATCATTTTTGTTAGCAGTGCTAGTTATTTTTTCTGTGAACGGATTTGGTGTCGTTGTAGGAATAACAACATCTTTTGTATTGGCGTTATTTTATCAGAGGATATCGACTTTTTGTTTTATTCAGAATATTTCTACGAAATGGTATGAAACATATGAGAGAAAAATTGTTCATTTTACCATCAAACATGATAAAATATTCCGTTTTTTGCGTAAAGTTCCTTTTGATTTTGGTGGTACTACATCAATTGCTTCACGTGAGGAATTTGAATATATCGTATCTAGTTCGCAGAATATACTAACCTCAAATGAAAAAAAGATTATTTCAAATGGTTTGAAATTTTCTACAAAAAGGGTCAGAGATATTATGACTCCGCGTAATGTAGTAGAAACAATAGGTTATGATGAAATTATCGGACCTCTTATGCTGGATGACTTACACAAAACTGGACATAGTAGATTTCCTGTTGTAGACAAAGATATTGATCATGTTGTTGGAGTATTGCATATCCGGGAATTGCTAACACTAACAGACAAAGAAACACACACTGCTGGCGATGCTATGGAGAAAGTAGTCTATTATATAGATGAAAATCAATCACTCGACAGGGCGCTTGCGGCTTTTCTCAAAACTAGACATCATCTGTTTGTTGTGATAAATGATTATCGTGAAACTGTCGGTATATTGACGCTAGAAGATGTCATAGAGAATATGATTGGGCGTAGAATCAGTGACGAATATGATGTAAACGAGAATATGCGTGCGTTTGCTATAGATAGTGCTAGTGCGAACAATAATTCTCCAAATGGTATAAATGTTTAATTTTTGCCACCATATTATAGACTATATGTTATGAAAAATATAAATAATATGGTAAAATTAGGTTAATTATGCGCACATATACCAAAGATTCCTTACAGGCAATAGGGCAACATGTCTCTGTGAGCGGATGGGTTCATTCGCGACGTGATCATGGTGGCTTAATTTTTATTGATATTCGTGACCATACTGGTAAATTACAGTTGGTTATTAATCCCGATACTCCAGACGCGTTCAAGATCGCCGAGCAACTACGTGATGAATATGTTATTCGCGCAAGTGGCATAATAAGGGAGCGCGAAGATAATCTAAAAAATGATAAAATTCCCACAGGTTCTATAGAAGTTGTAGTTGATAGTATTGAGATTTTGAATCGTTGCGAAGCGCTACCGATTCATCCTTTTGCTGAAACTCAATCAAACGAAGAAATACGATTTAAGTATAGGTATTTAGATTTGCGTCGCCCAGAGGCGCAACGCATGATTCAAAAGCGTGCTGAAATGTATAAAATTATTCATTCTTTCATGGATGATAATGAATTCACAGAGATTCCAACGCCTATTTTGGCAAATTCTAGCCCAGAGGGTGCGCGTGACTTTTTGATTCCATCGCGATTGCAAGAGGGTAAATTCTATGCTTTGCCACAAGCTCCGCAACAATTTAAGCAGTTGTTGATGGTCGGTGGCGTCCATAGATATTATCAATTGGCTGCATGTTTCCGTGATGAAGACCCTAGAGCTGATAGATTGTACGGTGAGTTTTATCAATTAGACTGCGAAATGAGTTTTGTCGAAACTGGTGAAGAAGTTCGTAGAACAGTTGAGCCATTGATGAAAAAGTTAGCAACTGAGTTTGCTGGCAAAAAGTTGCTAAATGAGGAAATCCCGCGCATAACTTATAATGATGCGATGAACAAATACGGAAGTGATAAACCTGATTTGCGATACGGGATGGAACTTGTAGATGTTTCGGATATATTCAAGAATACAGAATTTGCTGTGTTTAAGTCAACACTGGAAAATGACGGTCATATAAAGGCGATATGCGTTAAACATGGTTCCGAATTGAGCCGTAAGCAAATAGATGGCTTTACTGACATAGCTAAACTCGAAGGCGCAGGCGGATTGCCATATTTGATGATGAAAGATAATGAAATCGTTGCTCCGATTGCTAAATTTATGAGCGAAGACGAATTATCTAACGTCAAAGAAAAAATGCATATGGATAATGGTGATGCTGTATTTTTTGGTGTCGGTGAATTGAATCTAGTAAATACAGTGCTCGGTAGATTGCGTGTTGCATTTGCCGATCATTTCGGGCTAAAAGACCAAAATGTTGTTGCACTTGCTTGGATTATTGATTTTCCGTTTTATGAATGGGACGCAAAAACAAAGAAACTTGATTTTGGCCATAACCCATTTAGTATGCCGAAAGGGGGATTGGAGGCTATTCGCCAAGCCGAAAACAAGCTCGAGATTGTTGCTGATCAATTCGATATGGTAATGAATGGATATGAAATTTGCTCTGGAGGCGTTCGTAATCATAATCCGGATGTTTTGTATGAGGTCTTTGATATTCTAGGATTTAGCAAAGAATATGTAGAGGAAAAATTCGGAGCAATGATAAATGCCTTTAAATTTGGAGCTCCTCCACATGCCGGTTGTGCGTTTGGTGTTGATAGGATTCTGATGGAATTGATGAATGAAACTAATGTTCGTGAAACTTTAGCCTTTCCAAAAAATGGTAGCGGTGTCGATGTTATGATGAACAGTCCATCTACGGTCGATGATGAGCAACTACGCGAACTCGGTTTGTAATTGGTCTAAAAAGCTTTTGTATGCGATAATAATATATAGATGAAAAAGATATCCGCAAGCGCGCTTCTAGCTATATTATTCTTGTCTTTAGTGTCTATGCCTGTAGGTGCTGTAGATAGTAGCATATCTATGAGTGAAGGGAAGATAAATTTATTGAGGGCGACTTGCTTGACTATACAATCATCTTTGGATCGTGTTCATTCAAACGATACTCTAGCTAGAACTCGTTTGGGATATTCATACGAAGCGATTTCTTCGAAACTTATGGCACCGATGAATAGTCGTATTGCACTAAATAAATTGGACGGTATAAATGCATCTTTGGTATCTATAAAATTTAATAGTCAATTAGATAATTTTAGATTAGCTTATCAAGATTATAGTGAAGAATTGAACAAGGCTATTCATATGAATTGTCACAAATATCCTGTAGAATTTTATGCAAAAATAGAATCTTCTCGTGCTAAGCGTGAAAAAGTTAGAGAAATAACAGATGAGCTATTTCAACTGATTAGTCAATATCGTGAAGAAATTGTAAAAATTCAGGCTAGCAATACTAGCGCTGATAAAGACAGCGGAGCTCAATAAATGAATGATTCTAGTGACGCAAAAATAAATTGGAATCAATATAAATTCATACTTTTGATTGTAGGTGTAATAACTATATCTTTGATTTTGGTGTCAATATCGATGTGGCTTTATGCCAAAAGTGGTGCAGCGTATGTTGATTTAAGTCGTCCAGAGTATCAATCTATTCGTGAAAAAGCAAAGGAGGAGAAGAAAGTAAAAACTTTTGCGAATAGCGGTGCGTTAAATGAAAAAGCTTACAAGCAATTTTATGACGAATATGATTTACGAATAGAGGAAATAAATAATTCCAATAGTTTTAATACGCAATCCCTAAGTGATGAATTATTGCAAATATCCGATCCTGACGCAGAAAAAGTAGAATAGATTATTTTTCTTTGTTTTTAGGAGTATCTGCTATATGAGTAATAGCGGCGTTGGCCGTTCCTATCATAATGTCTTCTTTTTCGAATTCTATTAATATTCTACGTCGCATTTCCGCTACAACGTCCCATTGGTCTGATGGTTGAGTTTTTCCTGTAATTATTAGATTTACTGATGTAGCGTTGAAATCTCCTACCATAACGAAGTGGGGAGCTTCTAATATTTTGTTTGACCAATCTTCTTCTTTTGCGAGAGCTAGACCGATTTTGTTGATGATTTTTGAGACTTTATTAATATCAGTGTCTGGCGAAACAGAAACGCTAAAGCGAGCCATGCTATATCCCATTGTTTTATTTACAACATGTTGTACCATACCATTTGGAAAATAATGAACATTGCCATCTACGTCTCTAATAACAGTAGATCTTACGCCGATTCTCTCGACTGTTCCTCCAAAGCCATCTATCTCAATAATATCTCCAACCCTAAATTGGTTTTCGCTGATAATAAAGACTCCGCTCAAAAAATCTTTGACTAGACTTTGCGATCCGAATCCTATTGCCACTCCAATAATCCCGGCGCTAGCAAAAAGTGGCGCAAGTGTTTTGCTATCAAAAAACTGAATAAAAATTCCGTATAAACAAACTATAACTACTATAATTCGCAATATGTTCGTGAAAAGAGCGTTTAATGTACGTTGACGTTTTTCTAAATCCTTTTTGTGTAGGGTCTTTTGATAATGTGTGACAAAGACGTATTTTGTTAGCCAATTTATAATAGAGGGGCCGAACCAAAATAAAACAGCTCCGATTGCTAATATAAATGCGGATTGTGTAATTTTCTCTAACATTTTATTCCTATAACTAAAATATATATAAAGTTGTTTAAGCTTATTA
>JAZRKC010000095.1:0-9969 GCA_045646155.1 Saccharimonas sp. (SeqCode) | reverse complement strand
TAGTGATTTTATTTTTAATTTCAATAATTATGATTATAAAAGGCTTTTAAAAACTAGCAAATTCGATAAGCTATTTAATAGTATAAATAAGAATAATTTTAATAATTTTGGTGAAATTGATATTCACAGTATAATTAATTTTTATAATAATAATGATTTAATAACTAATTGCACATTAAATCTTATGCAATCTGGCGTCAGTAGGAGGTCATGGATAGAGCTTCCAGACGATACTTATAAATCAAATGGAAGAATTAGACATGAAAGGCTTAATATATTTGTTGGACCACTATTGAATATCCAAATACATAGTTACCAAGCATATGAGATAAAAGAAAGGAATAAATATGGCGGAGGAAAAATTGGTGATTTGGAGCATTTTGATATCTACATCTTTAGAAATGTTGATTTGATCGGAGGAAAGCCTGTAGAGATTATAAAATTATCTGATATAGATTTTAAAGAAAAAGAATTTATTGGCTACAATGAAAAAGCTCGAGAGAGATGTTTTATAGATTTTTTGAATAAAGTTGGTAATGACTCAAATATATTATTACATAAACAAAGTATCGAAATAACCCAGAAAATTTACGAGTCTATTGTGCATGGAGGTAAAAAAGAATCGTTTGATTTTAATCTAACTGAAAATAAAGAATATAATGAGATTGCTACTATAAGTGATGATGATTTTGGCATAGAGAGTAAAATTAATAATACAAAACCTATCATTAGACTAGGGGCTAGAGGAATAGTTTGTGACGATACAGAGAAAATAGCAGTTCTCTATAAAAGAAAAAAGAATGAATATAAATTACCTGGAGGTGGAGTGAATCAGGATGAGGATCCAAAAGACGCCTTCAAAAGAGAATGTGAGGAAGAAATTGGATGCATTATAGAAATAGAAAAGGAAAATGGTGTAATTATAGAGGATAAAACAAGGGAAAATTTCAAACAGATATCTTTTGTCTATACTGCAAAAAAAGTTAGTGATTTGGGCTATAATAATTTGACTGACCAAGAGATAAAAGAAGGTACTGAAATTATGTGGCTTACAAAGCTTGAAGCTTTAAATAAAATGAAGCTATCTCTAGATAATTTAAAGGCCTCTGAATATGATTCGATTTATAGAACGAAGTTTATGGTATTAAGAGATATTAAAATCCTAGAATATTATTTGAACAACTAATTGGCGTGCACTAGATTTATTTTAGAAAATGAGTTATAATTACATGTAAGTTTTATATATCAGTAAAGGAGGATAATATCCATGGCACAGCCAAAGAAGCAGTCGAGCCCGCGCAAGACAGGCTTACGACGTAGTCATCTTGTATTGAAATTAGCGCGTCGCGTTAATGCTGTATCACCAGTAAAGGTAAAAACAACAAAAAGAGAAACTGGCAAGGCAAAATAAGTCTTGAATAGTTTCGAGTGGGAAATTAATAAGAAAGAATCATTGTAATGGCATCAAATCGTCACCTTGGACGTATTGTCGCGCTACAGACGCTCTATGAATATGAAATGAGAACACAGTCGGATGATCCGGATGTGAGTGTTGAAGATATCATGACTAGGAATATTGAGCGCTATGAATCACAGATTGATGATGTGGAGTTTATTAGATCTTTGATAAAAGGAGTGATAGATAATTGCAAAGATCTAGACGAAAAACTTCAACCTATTGCTCCCGAGTGGCCGATAGACCAGATATCGCGAATAGACCGTGCTACTTTGAGGATTGGTATGTATGAATTGTTTTACCGTATGGACCAAGTTCCTCCAAAAGTAGCCATAAATGAGGCGGTCGAGATTGCTAAAGCTTTTGGTTCTGATAATTCAAGCAAGTTTATAAATGGTGTGCTTGGAACGGCATATCGTGCACTTGTTCAGGGAGAATCGGACGATGCAACAGAGCAAACAACCGAAGCAAAATAAATCTCGTTTTGGTAATTTGAAGAAATATCTACCAAAGCCAAAGCTATCTATTCAAGAAATTGTTCGTGAGCCAACTAGTGGTGGTATTGTATTTCGACATAACGACAAAACGAAAGATATAGAAATATTATTGATTCAGGATGCAAAAGACCGCTGGACTATTCCAAAAGGTCATATCGAAGAAGGAGAAAACGCTACACAGACCGCTCGTCGCGAAATAGGTGAAGAGGCGGGGCTTTATGATGTAGATATGCTTGGATGGTTGGGAAAAATCCATTTTCGATATAGGCGTATAGATAAACTTGTTCTCATGACAACGCAGATTTATCTAGTGAGAGTTCGTACAGACGGAAATGAAATCAAAAAAGAAGATTGGATGAAAGATATTAAATGGTTTTCATTTAATGATGCGCTTGATTTGATAGAATATGAAGATATTGCAAAATTAATGCTAAAAGCAAAAACTAGAATTAGAGAGGAGAAATTATAGTGTCCGGTATGCCTATTGGACCATACGTAGAGTTTGCAAAGGAGAAATTGGGATTTGAATATAATGATATTCAACTTCTAATTACGGCTTTGACACATCGCAGTTATGTAAATGAACACAAAAAATCTGTTAGTGAGCATAATGAGCGATTGGAATTTTTGGGCGATGCTGTTTTGGAATTAGTAGTGACAGATTATTTGTACCAGAATTACACCGAGCCAGAAGGTATTTTGACGGCTTGGCGAGCAGCATTGGTAAATACTATCAGTAACGCGGAATCTGGAAAAAACTTGGGCTATGAGCCTCTACTTCGTATGAGTCGTGGTGAAAAGAATGGGTCTGAGCGTGCTCGTCGACAGATATTAGCAAATGCTTATGAGGCGATAATAGGTTCTATTTATCTGGAACGCGGATACGAGTGTGCTTATGAATTCGTACGAAAAAATACGCTTTATAAGCTAGAAAAGATTATAAAAGAAGAAACATGGCGTGATCCAAAGAGCCATTTACAAGAGGTGAGCCAGCAGATTGATGGTGCTACTCCTGTATATAAGGTTATTTTTGAAGATGGTCCAGACCATGACAAAGTATTTACGCTAGGCGCATATGTAAATGGTAAATTGATGGGTAAAGGAGTTGGTCCTAGTAAGCAAACAGCGCAGCAAGAGGCGGCTCGCTCTGCTCTTGCTGAATATGCCAAGATAAAGAATAAATAACAGATTGACTTTTTGAAATTTTTAGAGTAAAATGATTTAGAATAAATGTAATAACTTTAGAAGTGAAGTAAGGAAATAAGAATTTATGCTCGCAATTCGTTTGCAACGCCTTGGACGCAAAGCTTACCCTGTTTATCGTTTGGCGGTTCAAGAAGCTCAACGCCACCCATCAAGTGGTCGTGTTGTCGCTTATGTAGGTACATATAACCCACATACCAAAGATGCTAATATTAACGTAGAAGCTGCTCAAAAATACCTAGATAATGGCGCGCAGCCAACTCCACGTGTAGTAAAGCTTTTGAAGGAAGCTGGCGTTAAATTACCTAAATGGGTAAAAGAATATAGCGCAAACAAGTCAAAAGCTGTCAAAAATGCTGAAAAACTTCGCAAAAACCAACCAAAAGAAGAGCCGGCAGAAGAATCTACAGAAGAGTAGAACTCCGATTGATACGAATTTTATTGAATCGCCCGTAAATATCGGGCGATTTTGAATGGCAAAAATATGTCGATGTGTGATAAACTAATAACACGATAATAATCAGTGAGACAGAAAAGGAGACTTAGTGGGCATGTCAACTATTGACCAACAATTTGTAGAATATATCGTAAAATCACTCGTTGAACATGGCGATGATGTCGTCGTAGAGCGATCTATAGACGAAAAAGGTGTATTATTGACTTTAACGGTACATCCAGATGATTTAGGTAGGGTGATTGGTCGTCGTGGAATCACCGCACAGAGTTTGAGGACATTATTACGCGCACTCGGTACAAAAAACAGTGCTCGATATAATTTAAAGATTGTAAATAATGATAATCCAGAAGAATCAACGATAATTTCATCTGATGACGTAAAACCTGTGGATAACTCTACTACTGAAAATGTGGAAAATGACGATGAAAGCGGAAGTGAGTTTGCAAAAAAGTCTCGTCAAGAGCTTGCAGAATTAGATGATCTCGATATATAATCATAAGTAAGTTCAGAACAAAACAACTTGAACTGCGAGAAAACAAAACAAAACGGCTCATGCGAGCAAACCAAATGGTTTGAGAGACTTATTTGTACTAAAAACCCGTCGATATGGCGGGTTTTTAGTATGGGAGAGTAACTCTGTAGGGTGATTTTATGAAATTATTATGTATTTTTGTAAAGATATAGTAATATAATAATTTTAAATATTATCAAATATAATAACAATATTATTATACAAAATAGTCAAATATTGCTATAATATAAATATGAAAAAAATCCAAGTTATCACTTTGTTCCCAGAGATGTTTGAAGGTGTCTTTGGCAATTCTATGATGTGGAAGGCGCAAAAAAATAATCACGTAGAGTTTACGATTATTAATTTGCGCGATTTTGGACTTGGCGTGAGAAAAGTTGTCGATGATACGCCATACGGTGGTGGTGACGGTATGCTTTTGATGGTCGAACCTTTGTGGAACGCAGTAATGAAAGCAAAAGAAAATGATCCAACTGCAAAGGTGCTAATTATGACACCGCGTGGACGTAGATGGAAGCAGGCATTGGCGCAAGAATATAGTGAATCGGAGCATGGATATATATTTATTTGTGGTCGTTATGAGGGGTATGATGAGCGTATTATGTCCTTGGTTGATCACGAATTGAGTGTAGGAGATTATGTGCTTACGGGCGGAGAATTACCAGCTATGACTATAATAGACAGTATCGTTCGTTTGATACCTGGTGTACTCGGCGGAGAAAAAAGTGCAGAAATCGAGAGTTTTTCTGACGGTGAGACTCTGGAATTCCCTCAATACACTAGACCTGCTGAATGGAATGGTATGAAAGTGCCTGATGTTTTATTGAGTGGCAACCACGAAGAAATAAATAAATGGCGCACTGAAAATAGCAAAAAAGCGGAAAAATAAAATATCTCGCGGGGGAGCGAGATATTTTGACTAGATATGTTGTGGTGGATATATCGTAGAGCGATGTTGCAATTTTTATGATTTTTTTGTTTTTGTAACTTCGCTATATTTAGTTTAACTTGTTTTGAAATTATATACAAGTATTTTTTTGAAAAATAAAAAAATATGTAAAAAATGTATATACTAATTATATGAAAAAGATTATAAAATATATATTTCCAAAAGAATTTATGAAAAATAATTGGTATTGGGCGGGATTAGCTCTGGCTATATGGAATACTATTGTTTTAGTATTGCAATTATTTACCTACGAAAAATTTGACTTAATTATAGAATCGTACGGATATTCGTCTATTTTTGTTGGACTATGGATTATCGTTATTCCAGTAATAGAATTAACGTCAATTCCTTTGCTTTTGTCGATGAGATTGTCAAAGAATAAAATTTGGAAGTTTATTGCCGTATTGTCTCCGATATTGTGGCTAAAATTTAGCATCATGGCGATAATAAAAGGAAATGTCGATAACACTGGTATATTTGGCGCCACATTGACTACCAATGGTGCATTTTTGACCTGCGCTATATCGTTAGTTTGGCTGTGCGCGACTATCTTAGTTGTAGTAAAATTACCAAGTAGAACTAAATAAATAATCTCATAATGAAATGGTTGAGCGAGGGAAATATAAATGGTATAATATTTTAGTGGCCAGATTTATTAGGGCGTCGCCAAGTGGTAAGGCAGTGGGTTCTGGTCCCACCATTCGGGGGTTCGAATCCCTCCGCCCTAGCCATAATAAGGATTTTCCAGAATCGTCGCCTAAAATGGCGATTTTTCTATTTGTATTTTTTAATTCTTATAATAAAACCATGAGCAAACTCCACCTACACATCGCTAACGCCAACCAAACTTTCACCGATGCCGAAATTGCCATATTCAAAAATACAGCGCAACAAGCCGAGACTTTTGTTTCGAGCGAGTTCGCGCAGTTTGATTACGAAGTTGATGTAATTATCACTACACCTTCGTTTATGCTGCCAACTATCGCCGAGGACGGAATCGCTGGCAAAACGCTTCATTCGCGCTTGATTATAATTTCTGTTGATAAAAGTCAGCACGGGGTTAGCGAAGATTTTATTTTTGAAACGATTTGCCACGAAATGTCGCATTCGCTGCGTTGGGAAAAACTGCCTGAATATGCCGAAACTATGTTTGATGGGATGATTTTGGAGGGCTTGGCGGTCGCGCTAGAAGAGGAAGCGATGATTAAGCTCGGACGGCGAAACCAACAATTTTTCTTGAGAGAAATGCAGAAAACCTCTCAAGCTGAAATTGATAAGATAATTGCCGCGCTACAAGGCAATTTTGAAGACAAGGTTTACGATTATACCAAAATATTTTTCACCGGCGATGATGTTTTGCCGCGCTGGGCGGGATATAAACTTGGGTATTACTTTGTGAAGCAATATCTACATCAAACTAGTCAGACTATTACACAGGCGACTTTGGCAAGTTACAAGGATTTTATTCTATAGATTGAAGAGTCCCTGTCGCGATATGCGTAACAACGGGGACGAGACGTAGTTTTAAACTACGCTTTTTTGTGATCGCACTATCCGTGGCATAAAGGCTAAACATTGCGTGTGATAAAATCAAATCATGACTACGACAAAACATATCGCCCAAGCTATTCGTAATAATAGTCTCTCTGAATATCAAGATGCTCGCTATGATGAGCCAAATAGAATTGAGGAGGCTGAAATAGTTCGTTTTGTTGATGAAGATTTTTCTGGCGCTAATTTTGCCAAATTTGTCATGGGATTCTTTCGATTTGATAATTGCAAGCTAGATAGAGCGTCGTATATTTGTGGACAGCCAATATATTTTTTGAACTCATCTATACGGGATGTAGATTTTCGTAGAGTTCATGCGATGATATACGCAGAAAATTGTGATTTCACCGGTATAAAAGTCGATGACAATACAACATTTGTGTATAGTCCTCGCGACGCATCGGAATTTGTTAATTGTATATTTGATGATGAGACAAGGGATTTTTTAGTCAAACAAGGTGCTATTTTTAGAGATAATGTAAAAGATACATCAAAATACCGAGCAGCGTGGTATATAGACTAACAATTAATACTACTAGCTGTAATAATCGAATATTACAGCTAGTTTTTGGATATATTATTTATAGGCCTTTTTTATAGTATAATTAATGCTATGAGACAAATTACGACGCCACGTACACCGAGCGGATTCAATGAGTATTTGCCGGCGTATCAGATAGAATTCAATAGACTTCTTGATGTTATTTGTCGTACTTATGAAAAATATGGTTTTGCGCCGCTTGATACGCCAGTTTTGGAATTGAGCGAAGTATTGCTTGCGAAGGGTGGCGGAGATACCGAAAAGCAAGTTTATAGATTTGAGCGTGGACGTAATGATTTGACTATGAGATATGATTTAACAGTTCCATTGGCTCGATATGTCGCAGAACACCAAAATGATTTAATATTTCCGTTCCGTAGATATCAGATTGGCAAAGTATATCGTGCAGAGCGAGCACAAGCGGGGCGTTTTCGTGAATTTTATCAATGCGATGTAGATATAATAGGCGAGAAGAATTTAGCTGACGATGCCGAAATGATTGCTATTATAAATGATATATTTCAGCAATTTTGTTTCGGTGAATTTGTAGTACATATAAATAATAGACGATTACTCAATGGTTTTTTTGAAGGAATTGGGCTAAACAAAGTCTCTAGTAGTATTCTGCGTGCTATAGACAAAGCAGAAAAGATTACAACAGAAGAGCTCAAGCGCGAGTTGATGGAGTCTGGATGTGATGCTAATCAGGCAGACAGAATATTACAATTCATAGAGCTAAAGGGAACGAATAGCGAAATATTACAACAGCTGAAAAGTACTAATATCGATAATAAAGAATTTTTGGCAGGTATCGAAGAGCTTGATGAGCTGATTAATATATTAGATATGATGAGTATTCCAAACAATCGCTATCAGATTGATTTAAAGATTGCTCGAGGGTTAGATTATTACACAGGAACTGTCTATGAAACTAATTTGGTAGAATATCCAGAAATTGGTAGTGTTTGTTCTGGTGGTCGTTATGATAATTTGGCGGGTAATTACACCAAGAAAGAATTAGCTGGGGTTGGTGTATCTATAGGATTATCAAGATTATTTTATAAATTATGTGAAGCTGGGATAATTAACTCAGATATGCAAACTACTGCAGAAATAGCAGTATTGCCGTTTAGCAAAGAACAACTAAGTTATGCTATAAAAGTTGCAGAAAAATTACGCGAGAATAATAAAGTAATTATATATAGCAATAGTGGTAATCTGAGTAAAAAACTAAAGTATATCGATCGGTTGGGCATAGAAAAAGTGGCTATCATCGGAGGAGACGAGGATGATAGCCAAACGGTCATGATGAAAAATATGCAAACTGGCGAGAGTGAGCAAATTCCTTTCGTAAATTTGTAATAATTTCAAGGGCTATTTAGGGTAAAATATTGTAATATTTACTCTATATATAGTGTGTATGCAATAACATAAACGCTATGTATAGTGTTATAATATCAAAATTATTTATTTCAAGAATTGACTGACATGTTCATGAATATTATTATGGTTATATACGCTACATATAGCGTATTACACCACCTCTAGTGGGTGGTATTACACCAAAACATAACAAATTTTAATTATCGTGCAGCTGAGTAAACGCTTAGGGGGCGTTTTTTATTACTCAAAATGTACTGGAGGGGACGTACATGTCACATACAACAAACAATAAACGAGATATTATTTCTGAAGCATATGTTGATTTGATTGATCAATATATGACAAGACTTGATTGGCGTGTCAACGAAAATAGTAACATGGATTATAGCTTGCAGGGGCTAAATAATTATGTTTCTAGCGAAGTAAGTAAAGCTTATTGGCTAAATAAAGTTTATACAAAAGAAATCGCCGACTTACATCGCAATGGCGACATGCATATACACGATTTAAACTTAGTAAGCGTTTATTGTGTTGGATGGGATTTACAGGATTTATTGAGAGAAGGGTTCACGGGTGTATCAAACAAGGTTTCGTCTGCTCCTGCAAAGCACTTCCGTACTGCACTTGGTCAGATTGTGAATTTCTTCTATACACTACAAGGTGAAGCGGCAGGTGCACAGGCGTTTAGCAATTTTGATACATTATTAGCTCCATTTATCGCTTATGACAAGCTGAGCTATAAAGAAGTTAAACAAGCTATACAAGAATTTGTATTTAATGTCAATGTCCCTACACGTGTTGGTTTTCAGACACCATTTACTAATATAACACTAGATTTGGAATGTCCAAAACATATGGCAGAGCAGCCAGTTGTTATTGGTGGTGAGATGAAAGACACGAAATTAGGCGATCACCAAAAGGAAATGAATATATTTAACAAGGCTCTGCTTGAAGTTTTGTGCGCCGGTGATGCTAAGGGACGAGTATTTACATTCCCAATTCCTACATACAATATAACGGAAGATTTTAACTGGGATAATCCTGTTATAGAGAATCTATGGGAAGCTAGTGCAAAATATGGAATACCATATTTCTCGAATTTCGTTAACAGCGACATGAATCCAGAGGATGCGCGCTCTATGTGTTGTAGATTGCGTATAGATAATCGCCAGCTCGAATATCGTGGTGGTGGTCTGTTTGGCTCAAATCCTATGACAGGAAGTGTTGGTGTTGTCACGATAAACTTACCACGTATTGCTCTAAAGAGTAAAAATGAGAAAGAATTCCGTGAACGATTAGATTATTTGATGGAAAAAGCAAAGGAATCTCTAGAGGCAAAGCGCGAAAAATTAGAGTATTTGACTGATTTGAATCTTTATCCTTATACGAAGTTTTATCTA
>JAZRKC010000094.1:0-8828 GCA_045646155.1 Saccharimonas sp. (SeqCode) | reverse complement strand
TGACAGCACCATAGCTTGTCGACAACGAATATCCTAATTCACCACCCTCTAATATTACCCCGGGAGTCTCTGGATTAGAGTGACTTGGATATCCGTATGGCCAGCTAAATTGTTGACACAATCGCTTTATGCCATCAGTATTTATAGGTAATGTCGAGTCAAAATAACTAAGCGTTCCCTCTATAAATAAATTCGCTTGTAACGCAGGAAATCCGTGACCTGGACCTAATACAAACATCATATCTTGATTGTATTTTTTTGCGTAGCGAGATAAATGTGCATAAGCAAAATTTATGCCCGGGCCGCTTCCCCAGTGTCCTAGCAGTCTAGGCTTTATGTCGCTAGGTTTAATTGGTCTAGTCATTAATACATTGTTTAGTAGAAAAATCTGAGCTGCAGTTAGATAATTTACTGCGCGCAAATACTGTTCGATTGAGTGTCTTTCTTTATTGTTCATGCTTATGTTTATTATAGCGTATAAAAGCGATATTTTCATCAATAAAAATTAATAATTGGTAAAATAATATAATATACTTTCTTTTTTATAAATATTATGCTATAATATACAGACCACTAATCAAAATAATGTAAAAGGAGGTGGTATGGTTACATTACATGATTTGTCGGGAATAACAAATGAAATAGTTTCTCGACTATATGTAGCTGGTATAAGCAATCTGGATCAGCTGGTTCGTCATGGTGCGACATCTGTTGGTCGTATGCAGATTGCAGACAAAGCCAGTTTGGATTATTCACAGATAAAGCGATGGGTGCATCAGGCGGATTTGTTGCGCTTGGATGGTATGACACCTCGTTTATCAGAAAAACTTTTGTCAATTGAAGTTTTGACTATTCCGAAGCTTGCTTACAAGGATTCTTCGGATATTTGCAAAAGATTGTTTGATGAATTTGGTGTTACTGAGTCTAGTGAATTAATTCAAACATTAATTAGGCAAGCAAAAACGATGCCAAAATTAATCAATCACTAAACTTTCGCTATAATAGTGAATAAATGAAAAGAAATACCATAGATTTCGAGCAATATTTTTTGCGAAATAAGGCTTTGATTGCTGAGTTAGTCGGACATAGTAATATACGCAAAAATGATACTGTGATTGATATTGGCGCAGGTAGCGGTGCTATTACGTCAGTTTTGTCTCGAAAAGTAAGACGAGTGATTGCGATTGAACCAGATAGTATTGCTTTTGCTAAACTTTCTAGTAATCTAAAGACACGTGAAAACGTAGAGGTTATTTGTATTGATTTTTTGGATTTTAAATTGCCTGATTTTCCGTATAAAGTTTTTGCAAATATACCATTTTCGTTGTCTTCGCGAATTATCAAGAAGCTTGTATCATCGGATAATCCACCCAAAGCTATTTACCTGATTGTCCAAAAGCAATTTGCGCAAAAATTAGTATTATCATCTAAACATTTTCATAGTGCGCTTGGAGTTGGTATAGCTCCTTGGTGGACTGCTCGAATTAGACGTCCACTCAAAAGGACAGATTTCTCCCCTTCTCCGAACGTCGATTCTGTGTTATTAGAATTAAAATTGATAAATGATATGAATATGCCATATAGGGATATTTCTGAATTTATGAAATTTGTAGAGGATATATATTCAGCGAAAAGAAAATTTCCTAAAAATATATACAAAACAAAAAAGCCATCGGAAATTCCATTGGATGAATGGATTGAGGCTTTTTTGAATAGAAAAAGATTAGCTTAGTCGTCTAAATCAGTTAATCCGTCCCATGCGTCTTCGAATTCGTCTGCCTTTGTAGCTTGAATAGTGTCTTTTAGGTGGTCTGGGCCAGAATAAAGTGTATAAAGCTTCAAGTCGGTGTCGCCAGTATTTATTATGTTATGCCAAGTTCCTGCAGGGATAATAATAGCCATATCGTCGGTCATTTCCTGCTCGTTTTCGCCGTTTTCGATAATAGCTTTGCACTTGCCGGATTCAATACGGATAAATTGGTCTAAACCATGAATCTCGTTTCCAATTTCTTCGCCAGGTTTCAGGGACATAAGTACTAGCTGACTATGGTGGGTCGTAAAGATTACACGTCTGTAATCATTGTTGTTTATAGTCTCTTGTTCTAAATTCTTTAAATAAAATTTTTTCATAAGTTTATTATATCAATTTATATGATAAAAGCCACGAGTATTCGTGGCTTTTGTGGTTGAACTGGCCGCTCTCGAAAAGCGGTATGGGGCAACTCATCGGGGGTTCGAATCCCCCTCTCTCCGCCAGCAAGACGAATAGCCGAAATTAGGCTATTTTTCTTTGTAAATCGTTAGTAATATAATTTTGGATTTCTAATGAGGCTTTTTTAGATAGGTTGATGATTTTTTCATCTCTTTTTACGATTCTTGCTTGCATATATTACCTTATTATTTACCAAATCTTATTTTGAGAAAATTTCTCGTAAGCTAAGTTTGCGATTATACTCGAGTGCGCCATAGCGGAAGACTCTGACGGCGAGGAATAGAATTATTACAGTAGTGATTAGCATTAGAGCTAGTAGAGATAGTATTTCCCAGACCTGGAGATTTCCAGCGGCGTTTCTGAGCAGAGCAGGTATTGGTGCGGTGAGAGGGAATATTGTCAAGAAACGAATAAAGGGAAGCTCTGGATTGGTTATGAATAAGGTTACTGCGTATAGTGGGCCAAATATCAACATTATGATTATGCCAATAAATCCGCTAGCTTCTTTGGCAGTTGGAACAGAGGCTCCGATTAGTACCATTAGACCTGTAAACTCTAGGAATCCTAACGCAAAGATAATAGCGCCAATACTCATGCGAACTATATCAAAAGGAAGTTCACTGATGTTTATATTGGGTATATTTAGATTATCTTTGAGTAGCACGTAGCTGATTATGGCAGGCAATATGACTATTAGACCTTGGATGAACGCTAGGATAACTAATGAGATGATTTTACCGATTATAAGAGTGCGCGCTTTGATGGTAGTTAAGATTATTTCAATGACGCGATTTTCTTTTTCTTCGGTGGTGCTGGTTAGCATTTGGTTACCAAAGAATGCGATTAACAGATAAAATAGTATTAGAAATACGCTTGGTAAAATCATTTCTTGGATTGGATTATAGATTTCGCCATTTTGATAAGTAGTTAATTTCGATTTAATATTGCCTTTTATAACAAGTTGCGATTGTTCTGGTATAGATTGACTGACGGACTCTTGAATTAGCATTTCGGCAATACTACTATATCGGCCATTGTCAAATATGCTGACATTTTGTCCGTAAATTTCGATAGGATTTTTGGTTAAATCCTTTGGATAATATATGAAACTGTCGATTTTTCCAGATTTAACGTCATTAATTGCTTCCGATTTGTTTGTGGTAGTTTTAGCGTTTACTACGTTGATTAATGCTGGATTTAATAATTTCGAATCATCTGTTATGGCAATTGAAAATTTTTGATCTTTTAGCTTTTCGCTTGCTTGGTGGCTAGATTCGGCAGATAAAAACGCTATTCCGTATATTACAGCTAGCATTACAGGGAACCCAATAGCTGTGAGCCAAAAAGTTTTCTTTTTTAGTGTTCGTAATATCTCGAAACTAATAACAGTACCTAAATTATACATCTTCTACCTCTGTCTCTGACATATTTTCATCACCATACACAGACAAGAAAATATCGTTGAGTGATTTATTGCCGTGTTCTTTTTTGATTTTTTCTACTGTACCGTAAGCGTATGCGTTACCATTTTTAAGCAAAATTATACGATCGCATAATTTTTCTGCTTCTTCCATCTGATGAGTTATCATGATTATGGTTGCACCTTTTTTCTGGTGCTCTTTTATTATGTCGATTAAAAGTTTGCGATTTACTGGGTCGAATCCTTTGGTAGGCTCATCAAGAATTAGCAAATCTGGATTATCTAGAGTGGTGATACCAAGTTGAATTTTTTGTTGTTGACCACCTGATAATTTATCTAGACGTGTTTTGGCTTTATCTTCTAACTTAACTCGTTTTAGGAAATTATATGAAGCCTTGCGCGCATCCGCTTTTGACATGCCTTTTAGCTGGCCGAAATAAGTCATTATGTCGATAACGGATTCTTTTTTGTACAAACCGCGCTCTTCTGGTAGGTAACCAAGCTTTATGCCACTATCTACGCTATAGGGTTTGTCGTTTATAAGCAATTCTCCACTAGTCGGTATGTATATACCAAGCAGAGCACGTATTGTAGTTGTTTTTCCAGATCCATTACAGCCCAAAAAACCAAATGTCTCGCCACGACGCACGGAAAAATTGAGATTTTCTATGACTTTTGTGCTGCCAAATGTCATAGAAAAATCTTTGACTTCAATAATATTATCCATATGTATATTATAACAGAATAAAACGGGGATAAATTAAGCATAAATGGGTTGACTTTTGCAAAATCTAGTGTTATTATAATAGGTATTATGTATAAGGGATCGAAACCTAGAATCGCACCAATTATTATAGTTATAATAATCATCGCTTTGATTATTGCTGGCGGTATAACCTTGATACGTTCTATCACTATGGGTAAAGATGATGCGAATGACGAAACACAAGGGAATAGTGTTACTAGCTTGACTCTAGACCAAGACAGTGGAAGGAGTGTCCGCTGGACAGTTCGTGGACCATTGGTGGCGCAGGAGAATTTCCGCACTTATCGAATTACAATTTCTCCAAGCAAACGTGAATATGTATTATATAGTGGATATCTAGATAGTGTTATAGATACAAAAACTTACGATAATAACGTACGTGCGTATGAAGAATTTATTTATGCATTAAATAATGCAAATATCGGTCTAGTGCGTGAATCTGATGCTAGTGATTTTCGTGGAGTATGCGCAACTCAAGGTATAGCCTATATGTACGAGACTCTGAATCAATCAATAGCAGACAGTACTTTGTGGAGTACAACATGTAAAGAATCTCGTGGTACGCTTGGTGCTGATCCATTAAAAATTCAAGCTTTGTTTGTGAACCAGTTGCCTGAATTTACTCCATCATTTAATTCTATATTTTAATAACAGCAAAATACGTATAATAGTAATATGATACGAGCGATTATTTTTGATTGTTTCGGGGTGCTATATAGTGGTAGCCTGACTTATTTAAAGTCGATGACTTCTGATATGGAAGCTCGAAAAATGATTAACGATATAAATAAACAGAAAGATTATGGACTTATATCCAAGGAAGAATATATTGCGCAGATTGCTGAAATAATCGGTAAAACAAATGAAGAAGTGCGAGATATCGTTAATAATCATGTTCATCGACATACTATAATGACTGATTTTTGCAAAAAATTACACAAAGAAGGTCATAAAATCGGCTTATTGAGCAATATGGGAGAAGATACATACGATAGGTTATTTCCAGATGGCGATGAAATGTTTGATGAGATTTTATTGTCGTATAACGAGTCGATAGCTAAGCCGAATCCAGAAATTTACAAAATAATGGCAGATAGAATGGGTATTGCGCCAGAGGAATGTGTCATGATTGATGATTCGGCGAGTAATTGTGAAGGTGCCGAAGTTGCTGGAATGTATTCGATTCAACATGTCACATATGAGAGTACATTAGTACAATTAAATAAACTAATGAAGGGATGATATGCCAGAATTGCCAGAGGTAGAGACTGTTAAGCGAGGGCTTAAACGTCTGATAGTGGGCAGGGTGGTAAAATCTGTTGAAAATAGGGATAGTCCAAAGAGTTTCCCTAATAGTTCTATTGATGTTGAGAATTTTTTGTTAGGCGCTAGGATTACAGATGTGAGGCGTCGAGCAAAAGTATTGATGATAGATTTTGATACGAACTATACTTTAGTTGTTCATCTGAAAATGACAGGTCAGCTTGTATATATCGGTAATGAAAGGTGGGGAGGTGGACACCCAAATGATAGTTTCATTAATTCTTTACCAGATAGATTCACTCGTGAAATAATTGTTTTTGATGATAATTCTTGTTTGTATTTTAATGACATGAGAAAGTTTGGTTGGATGAAGTTGATTCCGACTGCGGAAGTCGAAAATATGGAATTTATAAAAAAGATTGGCCCAGAGCCTTTTGACGAAACATTTACTGCTGATGATTTTATAAAAAGAATTCGTCGTCGCAATAATACAACGATGAAATCTGCGATATTAGATCAAACTACAATTGCTGGAGTGGGTAATATTTACGCTGATGAATCGTTATGGATGACTAGTATACATCCTGCTACGCGTGTTCGAGATGTTAGCGATGAAGAGATTGCGAAATTACTACAAAATATAAAAAATGTTATGAAAACATCAATAGAAAAGGGTGGTAGTACAGATAGAAATTATGTTGATGCTGAAGGGAATAAAGGTAGCTATCTTAAATTTGCAAAAGTTTTTCGTAGAGAAGGTCAAAAATGCTTTCGGCATGAGGATAATTTTATCGAAAAAATTCGAGTAGCTGGACGTGGTACGCATATATGTTCAGTATGTCAGACGGTTAGGAGTAGAGAGTGATTTATTTGATAATCGGTCAAAATGACTATCAAATTGATTGTGAAATCGCTAAGATTCACAAAGATATAGATGTTGATATTGAAAAGATTGATATTGAGACACTGACGGTTAATGGATTGGCTGATATAGTCAGGGGTTGTTCTCTATTTTGCGATAAACGTTTGATACTGTTGAAGCAATTGAGTGATAATAAAGAATTATGGAATAAGCTCGGCGAGTGGATTGATAAAATTTCTGAAGATACGACGCTTATTTTGGTAGAAACCAAACCAGATAAACGCACAAAAGCGTTTAAAAACATATCTAAAAAAGCAAAAATCATCACAGCTGACTCGTTTTCTGCGAGAGATTCAGCAAAAGCAGAAAAATGGCTACAAGATTATGCGGCTGATAATAGTGTAAAAATAGGTAGCAAACAGGCGTATGATATGGTGTCACGCGCAACAATATTAACAGATAGACAGTCTATAATTGATCAATATCTATTGGTTAGAGCTGTGCAGTCGCTTAAACTAATAGATAATATTACAGATGATGATATAGCGGCCGTCATGCCGTTGACTACTAGTGATGTATTGTTTAGTCTGTTATCTTTTGCTGTAAATAGAGAAAGTGAAAAAGTAGAGAATGCTTTGCAGGATTTGAAGAGAACACAAGATCCTTATGCAGTGTTGGCGTTGATGATGTCGCAATGGTCCAATCTGGTGATGATAAACATAAGCAATAAACCAAGTAATATTGTGGCTTCTGAACTGGGTATTCATCCATTTGTTGCAAAACAATTAAGTTCGATATCTCAAAAAATAGATAGTCATGATATTTCTCGGTTAACGAAGTTGTGCGCTGATATAGATATAGGAGTGAAAAATTCTCAATTCACTCCATGGGGTGGTGTGGAATATTTTTTGATAAATGTAATAACGAGATAAAAATAACCCCTTCATGTATAGAGGGGTTATTTGTTCGAGGAATATTATTTTTCGGTCTTTTTTGTAGTAGAAGTCTTTTTGCTGGCTAGTTTCACTCCAGCTTCTTTGGCTATTTTTGCCAAGCTAGCTTTGCGTCGTGAAGCGGTTGCTTTTTTGATAAGTTTTTTCTTTACAGCCATGTCTAATTTACTTTGAGCAGCACTGAGTCGTTCAGCGGTTGGCTCAGCGGTGAATGCCTTTACGGCTACTTTGATATCTCGTTTAATGCCGACATTGCGTTCGCGACGCTTTGCTGTCTGCTTCATTCGCTTGATAGCTGATTTGATGATTGGCACAGTTGTTCCTTTAATCTACATTACTTCTTATATTACAATCAATGGTTGATTATAGACTATCTTTATCTGTTTGTAAAGAGTAGATATGCCTTGACTATTGTAAAATACTTATGCTACTCTATATTTGAAAGTCTATTTTAAACAAAAAATTAGGAAGTGTATGGCGATAGTAAACGCAATAAAACAGATAGCAGAAAAGATAAAAGAGAGTGATAATATTCTCGTTGCTGTTAATTCAAATCCATCTGTAGATGAACTTTCTGCTGCATTAGGTATTACTTTATTTATAAACGACATGGACAAGCATGCAACGGCTATATTTAGCGGTGAAGTGCCTTCTGCTATTGAATTTCTTGACCCAGAAAAGACATTTGAGAATACCGTTGATAGCTTGAGGGACTTTATTATTGCGTTAGATAAGGAGAAGGCTGACCATTTGCGATATAAAGTGGATGGCGATATGGTGAAAATATTTATCACACCGTATCGTACACATATCAGCGAGAAAGATTTAGACTTCAGTCAGGGTGACTATAATGTTGAATTAGTTTTGGCTATAGGTGTACGTAATAGTGAAGATTTAGACCAAGCGCTGAGTGCTCATGGTCGTATTCTTGATGACGCTACTGTCGCATCAATTTCTTTGGGCGAATCTACTAAATTCGAAGGAATTCAATGGACAGACGGAGAAGCTAGCTGTTATAGCGATATGCTTTATAGATTAGCAAAAGAGCTTTCTGAAGACAAAAAAGCTATTACTGAACAGATTGCGAACGCATTTTTGACTGGTATTGTTGCATCGACAGATCGTTTTAGTAATAATCAGACAACATCCAATGTTATGACATTGGCAGCTGAATTAATGGCGTCTGGTGCAAATCAGCAACTCATAGCAAATAAATTGCAAGAAGATCATTTACATGAAAAAGATATATCTAATGATGAAGAAAAGCAGCCAGAGGCACCAGTACTAGATGATAGTAATAAGGAAGAAGCTACTAAAAATACAGACGTTGCGGGCTCTCTAGAAATTTCTCA
>JAZRKC010000093.1:0-4096 GCA_045646155.1 Saccharimonas sp. (SeqCode) | reverse complement strand
TTTCATGAAGAGAGACTCACGGGAAAAGGAACGCAAGAAATACGGCTTGCGCAGCGCGCGAAAACGAGAACAATACTCAAAACGCTAGTTATTCTCGATTACAAAAATATGCTTCAGTTTATCTGGGGCATATTTTGTTAGGTAAACTATAGATAAGATATAATATACATATGTGGGAAAAATTTATACACAAATTTCTAAAAGTACCTTATAGGTTATCAGTACACAATTTCAACTCTCCAAAACACCCGGCGGCAACTATAATATTGATACATGGTATAGGTACTTCATGGAAAACATGGCAAGATGTTGCAAAAAAAATACCTAGCAACATACGTGTCATAGCAGTTGACTTATTAGGATTCGGAAATTCCCCTAAGCCATCATGGCAAACTTACAATGCTAAAATTCAAGCTGACTGCATCGCGACAACCCTACTAAGTAAAGGATTAGCTGGCCCAGTGTATATATATGGACATTCTCTAGGCTCACTTGTCGCCGTGGAACTTGCAAAACGATATCCAATCATGGTAAAAGCTTTGGTTTTGTGCAGTCCCCCGTTTTATAAATTACCCAAAGATTCTGGCATGTTCAACCAAGAGCGCCGTTTACGACGATATTTCAAGATGGCTACGAACAATCCAAATATATCATCCAAACTACTTAGGATAGCCTCTGATTTAAAATTATGGCCTGACGCAGGATATATTATAAAAGACAATATCAGCGCCAAAGCGTTTCTCAAAACTCTAGATGCGGCAATTATTAATCAAACATCCCTAAAAGACGTTACATTATTGAAGCAGCCAATCTATATATTATGCGGCTCTTTAGATCCATTTGTAGTGAAATCTAATTTGCAATACATATCAGATAACTGCGACAATGTAACTTATATAAAAATTCCAAAAATTCGACATGAAATCAACAAAAGATACGTCGATGAGATAATCAAAATAACAAATAAACTATTCGATTAGTATAATGAACGATTATCAGATATAATTAAAACAATAGTATATCTCAAACGACAAAGGATATTATGAAAAAAACTATACTGACAGGTGTACGCGCGAACGAAGAGCCTACTATAGCAAATTATCTAGGTGCTTTTTTGCCTATAATAAACATGCAGCGAGAATATTCAGATAAAGGGTACTCTATTAACATGTTTGTTCCGGATTTACATAGCTTCACTACGCCTATCAATCATGAATCACTTTTTGACAATACTATCAAAAATCTAAAATATTTTGTTGCGGCAGGTTTAGACATAAATGATCCAAACACATACATATACCGCCAGAGTTTTATACCCGCACATTCTGAATTGACATGGATATTAGATTGTTTTACTTATGTCGGCGAGATGCATCGCATGACTCAATTTAAGGATAAAACTTCCGAAACAGATGCTAATGTGACTATGGGATTGATGAATTATCCAGTGTTGATGGCTTCTGATATTCTACTATACAACGCCGAATATGTTCCAGTTGGCGAAGATCAATTCCAGCATCTAGAAATTACTCGAGACATTGCGATTAGATTTAATAATAAATTTGGAGAAGTCTTTACTGTTCCGCTCAATACCAAGCAACAAACTGATTTCATAAAGAGGGATTCTGGACTGCGCATACGAAGCCTAACAAATCCAGAAAAAAAGATGAGCAAAAGTTCAGATGATAACAAATCAAAAATATTACTAAGCGATACACCAGAATCTGCAACAAAGAAAATCATGTCCGCTACAACTGATAGTGTGGGCGTAATTAATTTTGATTGGGAAAATCAGCCTGGCGTCACTAATCTATTGCAGATACTAGCTATTTTATCAAATCGTCAGCAATCAGAGGTGAATGCCGAATGGGTTGGCAGAAATAACTATGGAGACCTCAAGAAAGCTGTAGCAAAAATTGTTTCAGATTTCCTAACTGAATTTCAGAATAAATTTAACAGTATATCAGACGAATATATACTATCTAAATTAGAAAAAGATGAAGTAAAAATGAATATTATCGCAAATGAAACGCTTCTAAGAGTTCAAAAGGCGGTAGGACTGAGACGCTAATGAAATTCACGACAAATGATATACTTGCTGTTTTGCGTCGTTTTTCTATTGCAAATGACGATAACGTGCCTAGACATATCGATAGAATTGAACAATTTCATCCTAGCCCCATAAATCAGCTCATCAAATTTAGATTCAATAAATCACAGTATTTCATGCTAATAGATGAGACCGCGGAAGATAATATTAATTATATAAATGAACAAATTCACGTAGTAGATAGCAATACCACTGGCGAATTATTAGAAAATCCCACAGATAGCCTCACAACCTTCGGACTGCCTTTTAAGGGTAAAGATGTATATTTATTCAAACAGATAAGCGATAAGAAGCGTCTAGACGTATTTTTGGCACAAAAATATCCAGAAACAAGCAGAAACACTTGGCAAAAATACATAAAAGCAGGATATGTTGCGGTTAATAAAGAACTAATAGACAGCCCGAAGCATGAGATTAGTGAAACCGATGATGTAGCTATAAACATTCCTCCTGGTGATAATTTTGACGATAAAGAAATGCCCATTATTTATCTAGATGATAATGTCATAGTCGTTAATAAGCCGGCTGGTGTATTAACACATTCCAAGGGCGTGATGAATAACGAATTTACTGTTGCTGATTTCTTCCGTCGTTATACATCAGTAGATACAGACACTAATCGACCAGGTATAGTTCATAGACTAGACAGAGATACTAGCGGTGTTATCATCGGTGCGCGCACACAAGAATCAGCACATAGACTAAAGAAGCAATTTTCTAACCGCAAAGCAAAAAAGACTTATCTCGCAATCGTAGAAGGCACCCCTAAGCAGTCAGCAGCACAAATTGACATCCCGATAGGTCGTAACCCGTCCTCACCTAGCACGTTTCGAGCAGACAAAAAAGGTAAACCTGCCACGACATATTACAAAGTAATCGCCAGTCATAATGGCAGATCACTCGTACTATTACAACCTCGTACGGGTAGAACACATCAATTACGTGTTCATATGAAGTTTATCAATACTCCAATAGTAGGAGATAGAGTATACGGAAAAGCTGGAGATAGACTGTTATTACATGCTTACAGATTAGAAATCAGTATATCAGATGTCGATAGACCTACATTTATCGCGCCTATACCAAAAGAATTTCGTGAATATTTTCCAGAGGATATAGACAAATGTCTCTAGTTTACGAAGAAAAAACTAAACAATATATACGAAAAATCGCCGACAATTTACCTCATGCACTATTGCTAACTGGCCCGCACGGCGTAGGTTTAAATACTATTGCTCGCGACATAGGATGGCGTAATATAGCAGAGGAAATAAAGCCAACAGACAGCAATAACAGAGAAGATTATTCAGACAAAGGAATAATACGTATCGATCAGATACGTCGCTTGGAATTATTGACACGAGGCAAGTCCACCAAGCGCATGGTTTATATTATCGATGATGCCGACAAAATGTCTCTAGGTGCACAACAATCTTTCTTGAAATTACTAGAAGAGCCTTCGTCAAATACCCACTTTATACTAACTACTCATAAATTAGAAAAAATCCTATCAACCATAAAATCGCGCGCTCAAATATTATCAATTCGCGCAATAAAAACTCAAGATTCTTATAAATTTATCCAAAAAATAGGTGTGACAGATTCACAAAAAGTCCAACAGCTGATGTTTTTAGCATCTGGCAGACCGGCTGAGCTGTATAGATTATCTAACAATCAAAAGCACCTAGAGAAATATACAGATGTAATTCATGATGCGCGCGCATTTCTCGAGAGCTCGCCATATGATCGTGGCATCATAGCATACAAATACAGCAATGACCGCACAGACGCACTATTATTGCTGTCTATGTGCATAAAACTAATGAAATTTTCACTCAAAAAGAATTTTGATAAGAAAACGTGTCAACAGCTAGATAATATATCTGACGCTTATGATAAAATCACCCAAAATGGTAATGTTCGTATTCAATTACTCTCAATTGTAGTATAATAGAATATATATTATGTTTGGATTGTTATTAGTAG
>JAZRKC010000092.1:0-4024 GCA_045646155.1 Saccharimonas sp. (SeqCode) | reverse complement strand
CATTTACAAAAAATTACTAAAATCCAAAAAATACATAGAACTATGTGTAATTAACGGATTTTTGTTCCAATGGCTGTTTTTCTCTGGAAACGTTAATGCTATATCTATTTGGGTTATAATTCCAATCTTTATTGTATTATCGGACAAATTATCTGATTGCAAATATCTCACATCATAAACAACTCTACTATAAAAACTGTTATACTATAAATATCTATGAAAACCCGCAACCCAAAATACAATTCTCTCATATATATTATGTGCGATGCATTTTTTATGCTTATGACATTTACTATCGCGTACATACTGAGAGTGAAATTAAACCCAAAACCAGTATCTTCACCGATTAATCCTGTAGATTATATTGGAGCATTTGTACAAATAATTCCCATCTGGATTATTCTATTTGCGTCGATTGGTTTATACAAAACAGAAGTTTATCATCGAAGACTAGTAGAATGGAGTAAGATTTTTATTGGATCGATGGTCGGTATATTACTAATAATTGGCTGGGAATTTTTTACAGATACTCACATCTTTCCAGCCCGACTTGTGGCTATTTACATATTTTTTGGCCTATTGCTTTCATTGATTGTAGAGCGCGAAATTATCAGATTTATCAGAGGGAAATTATATAGATATGGCTATGGTGTTAGCAAAGTTCTAGTGATAGGAAATTCATCCGCAACGCGCGATATAATCGAATCTCTGTCAGATACAAAAGAATCCGGCTATCAAATCGTCGCTTACGCTGGACCAGCAAACGTCATGCCCGCACATCTAGGTATACACCGTTTCGGTCGTGTAGAAGATGCCCTAAAAAACATCAAAGATTTAAATATCACTACAGTAATCCAAACTGATTTATATGACAGTAAAGATCGCAATCAAAAAATTCTCAACGCCGCTCAAGTAAATCACATTCAATACAATTTCATACCAGGTGAATCTGAATTTTACACAGGTAAAAACACTGTGGACGTATTTTTGGGATACCCAATGATTACAGTAAGCCAAACACCTTTGACTGGCTGGGGAGCTATAATTAAACGAATCTTCGATCTTGTTGTTGTAATTATTACATTATCATTATGGGGTAGTTTGCTCATCGTAATCTCGATTCTACAAAAAATATTCAATCCTGGTCCAATATTTTACATTTCAAAACGATACAGCCAGTTCTCTAAACCAATAAACCTATGGAAATTCCGCTCCATGGGTGCTAAGTATGGCAAAAAAGAAGCTAGCCTAGAGTTCGAAGAAATGGGACGCCCCGACTTGGCAGAAGAATATCGTATAAATCACAAAGTCGAAAACGATCCTCGTATAACTAAATTCGGTAAGTTCTTGCGCAACACATCTCTAGATGAATTACCTCAATTTATCAATGTCATAACAGGTGATCTCAGTCTAGTTGGACCTCGTCCAATTCTGCCACACGAATTAAAATTTAATCCAGTACGAACAGCTCTCTTACATAGTGTCAAATCCGGTATAACTGGCTTATGGCAAGTATCAGGTAGATCAGAATTAAGCTTTAGTGAACGCATAGAGCTAGAACTTTATTATGCTAGAAACTGGAGCTTCTGGCTTGATATTCGTATATTGCTAAAAACTATCACCGTTGTAATACGCAAAAAAGGTGCAAAATAAGCCATTGACTCGGTGTAACTTATTATATTATAATAAGTTTGCTTTCGCTTAAGTCGAAGGCGTACTTTGACAATCAGGTTACTAGTAGGTAGCCGAAAGTCTTTATTTTTGCAATATCGACTTTCCTCTTTTATTTTTAAAAGACGCTTCTATCTACTGGGTAAGAAACGGTATTTTTATGATTTCAATATATCATTATTACTAATACCGTATCGAATATACTCGATTGCAATATACGCAAAAAATAAAATAACTGCATACGTAGAAAATAAGTATGTAGTATTCATTGTTGAATCGCGTCAGTCTCCACGACTACATTCTAACAATGAATTGAACAGAGTATATCCGATAGAGGATTTGCTCATGTTCTTCGTATATATTGTTTTTAACAATATATACACCCATATTCTAGTTCACTTCCCCTCTAGTGTACAAGCAGTACAACCTGACAATTGCACTACCTTGTATCACTTCACTTGCAACTAGAATAGGCGAGCATGAGACATTTACGTCAAGGGGCATTCCCATTCCAACAAATCCTCCGGCAACCTGATTGTCTCATCTCGCTCTGTAATTGTTAGATTACACTGATGAGTCCAAAAGGACGAAAGCGAAATAATAAGTTATAATAGTTATATGAATAAACCACGTATAGCTATTGTTTGTGATTTTCTAACCAGCATGGGAGGAGCCGAGAATGTAGTCCTAGCTATGCACGAAGCCTTTCCTGAAGCACCTATTTATACTGCTATATACAATCCAGAAAAAGTTCCCGCTTTTGCCGAAATCGATATAAGAACTAGTTACTTACAAAAAATACCAGCTAAAATTCGTAAATTTTATAAACTTTTTCCTACATTATCAGTGCGCGCGATGCGCAAACTAGATTTATCTGAATTTGATGTAATTTTAACTAGTTCATACCTACACGGTCATCAAGTAACAAAAACTCGACCTGACCAAATTGTTATAAATTATTGCCACACTCCACCTAGATATTACTGGAGTCATTACGATGAATATCGGCGCGACCCTGGATATGGAAAATTAAATCCCCTAGTTCGTATATTAATGCCAATGCTCGTTCCTCATCAACGCAAATTAGATTTGCAAGCAGCCAAAAAAGTTGATGTTTTCATAGCCAATTCTTCAGAAACGCAACGCCGAATCTATGATTATTACGGACGCAAATCAACAGTTATTCATCCGCCTGTGGATGTTGCTAAATTTACGCCATCACATAAACGTGGCGACCATTACGTAACAATCGGTAGACAATTACCATACAAACGCTACGATTTAGTTATAGAAGCTTGCAATGAATTAGGTCTGGAATTACATGTTTTTGGAAACGGGCCATCTCATCAAAATTTAGTCAAAATCGCTGGACCAACTATTCATTTTCATACCGACAGGTTTGGTGATGCCTCAGATGAAACAATGATAAATTATCTAAATACCGCCAAAGGATTTATATACGCCACAGAAGAAGATTTCGGAATTGTTACAGTTGAAGCTTTAGCTGCTGGAACACCTGTCATCGCTTACGGAAAAGCCGGCACGCTAGATATAGTTACTTCAGACGAAATTGGCTCGCTATTTCCAGCTCAAACAGTCTCAGAAATAGTAACCGCCATCAAAAAAGCCGAACAAACTCGCTTCTTCCCAAGTAAGTTAAACCGCACAGCAAAAAGATTCGACAAAGTGTTGTTCATAAACAAACTCAAAAAAGTTGTTTATAGCAACATGAAATAATCGAAACTATTTATCTTCGTTTCCAGTTTCTTGATTAATGCGCGTTGATGAATCTGATTTTTCGGTACCACCAGCGTCGAATATCATTGATATGTTGTATTTTTTACAAATATCTGCTTCTGGTACGACTTTATTAGTAGATCTGTCTCCACCGTTTGCAAAAACAAGTTCATCATCTGGATATTTATTTGCAACCATCTCTAGAGTTTTAATAATAGTAGCATCATCATCAATAGACAACACAACTTCATCTACTTGTCGCAACGATTTCATTAATCGTGTACGGTTAGCTTCATCAAGGATAATTTTCCCCTTCTTTAGCATTTGCTGTTTATCATTGTTGACAATCACAATTAATTTGTCACCACGATTGGCCGCATCTTCTATCATATCTAGATGACCTCCGTGTAAAGGATTGAAATAGCCGCTAACGATTATAGTCTTCATAATTCTCCTATTAATGTAATCTTGGTTTTAATTATACTAACTATTTAACTATATTAACATCTTATCAAATTATTTTGATATAATTATACTTATGAAAATGCTAATTACAGGCGGTGCAGGATTTATCGGATCAAACTTCGTTCACTACACCATCAAAAATCACCCAGAA
>JAZRKC010000091.1:0-4983 GCA_045646155.1 Saccharimonas sp. (SeqCode) | reverse complement strand
CCGCCATGGCAATAACAAGAAATGGTTTGCATTAGTAGCAACTATATCCAGCAAGAGTCTGGGACTAAAAGAAGATAAAGCAATCGACGTTATTAATCTCAAGTTCGATAAAAATCAGACTTATGACTTTGCCGAAACGAGTGACCATATCTTCCCGGCTTATCACATGAATAAGAATAATTGGATTACGATTTGGCTTGATGGAACTTTACCGGACAAACTGATATTTGAGCTTATCAAAAAGAGTTTTTTGCTTTCTGACAAATAAAAAGACAAACTTTACGTTTAAAATTTCGATTTGTGTTGATTTTAAACGTAAAGTTTGATCGGCATCGCACCATAATGAGTTCAAAAATTCTGCATGTGGTGAGGGGCGACCAGACGTTGTTGCTCGGCTTTGCATGGTGGTGGACTGGTGTATTGACCACCCCGAATACACGGCTAAGATCAAGGTTATACCTAAGAAAGACTACCCGGTGCTGATGCCGTGCGAGTTCTGAGGTATACATATACGGGCAAAGAGATTCGAACTTTTAAGAATATATGGCTTAATTGGAACCGTAGAGGTCTAAAACAATGACAACGGAGAAAATAAAAGAAATACAATGTCAATGGCAGAGTACTTGTTTTACTCTAGCAAATAAACATAAGCAATAAAAAGTTGACATCACTATTGACAATGTAAAGTTTTTTTGATAAAATGTTAACATCTAACTAGGAGATGTAAATGGTAGAAATCGGCAAATTTATACAACAACCAGAGGGATATAAAGCTTTTATACCTTCTAATTTTCCGCCATCTGAAAAAATACAATTCTCTGACAAAATAATACTAAAACAATCAGAAGCCATACGCTCACTCGGCGAACTTGACGGAATCACCAAACTACTACCAGATAAAGACTGGTTTTTACTAATGTTCTTAAGAAAGGACGCCTCATCATCTAGCCAAATAGAGGGCACAAATGCAACAATGATGGATTCTATCGAAAGAGAAAACGTAGAACCTAGTGCCAATCTACCGGTAGACGTAGACGATATTCTTCATTATATAAAAGCATTGAACTATGGCTTAAAACGCATCGAAGATTTCCCATTTAGTTTAAGATTTATACGCGAACTCCATAAAGAGCTAATGCAGGGGGCACGTTCTACGCAGTTTTCTTATCCTGGCGAATTTAGAACTAAGCAAAACTGGATTAATGGGACTCGTCCGGACAATGCGAAATTTGTACCACCTACGGTGCCGGAAATGAAACGCGCTTTAGGAGATTTAGAAAAATTCATCAATAAAGACGAGGACGGCTATCTACCATTAATTAAAGCCAGTCTTATTCACGCACAATTCGAGACAATTCACCCGTTTAACGACGGCAACGGTCGTACTGGCCGTATGATAATCACCATGTATCTCTGGTATAAGAAAATACTAAAAATGCCGATTCTGTATATTTCTTCGTACTTCCGCCAACATCAAAAAACCTATTATGCGAGACTAGATGGTTACCATGATGGCAATGTAGAGGATTGGGTAGACTTTTTCCTTGATGGCGTTATAAATATCGCAGAATCGTCCATCAAAGTTTGCGAAGAAATAACAAAACTACGTGAACGTGATATGACGAAGATCCAAAAGCTTAACAAAACCGCCTCGGAAAGTACCATGAAAGTCTTACAGAACCTATATAGTATGCCAATTATTGGGGTGGCCGACGTTGTAAAATGGACAGATTATTCACGCACCAGCGCATACACCATGATTCAGAGGCTTTGCGATATGGGCATTCTAAAACCTGTCAAAGAGGGCGATGATATCTACGCTCAAAAGTGGGTGTACAGTGATTATCTAAAGCTCTTCAATGATAGGAACAGCTAGGTACCGCATTAGCGTAATCTCAAAGGAAAAGATCAGCACTTATAAAAATAGAATAGTATTGTCAATGGAATAATAGTAATATGTATATCTCAAAAATTACGCTTCACAACTTCAAAGGCTTTAAGGGTGACCACGAGTTTAATTTTGATAAAGGTATTAACTTCTTAGTCGGCAATAATAACTGTGGCAAGAGTACACTTTTTCAAGCTATTGATTTTCTACAAAATGGAAAAAATGAAGAAGATTACATAACAAAAAATCTTAGCTCCGAAGACGAATATACATCCGTAGCAGTAGAGTTTTCTGGGCAGAATATATCAAAATTAGTTGAGCAAGAGCACCTGAAGAAATACAAAAATTACCTGATTAATGATGATGGCAATACAAAACTATTAATTATGAGATCTAGCAAAGAAGCCGTAATTACTCAATCCGGAAAAGAAAAAACATTATCAATAAAGCAGATCCGTGTTTTTAACCCAAAGAATGATCAATTCGAAAATCCATCCGGAATAGATAGTACTATATCTGCATTATTTGACGCCCAATTCGTTTGGGCAGATACGCGTTCCGATGAAGTGTTAGACTTTTCTAGGACTAAAATATGCGGAAGGATAATCGAAAAAGTTGTTCTTGAACAAGTTAAAGACAGCTGGAAGGAGTTTCAAGAATCTCACGCTAAAACTTTTGATAAGATTACCGAAAGTCTATCACCGATTGAGATTGCTTTACAGAAAAAGCTCGCCGAGCAGTATGGAGAGACGAAGGTGAACTTCCAATTTACGCTACCACAAATATCCGATTTTCTAAAATCCGGAAATATTGAATTAACCGATGACGGGATACAGACAAGTAGTTTTGAAAAAGGAACCGGCATGCAGAGATCATTGGCTCTCGCAATTATCCAGCTGTATGCCGAAATAGCATCATCAAACGATACTGATTGTTCTAAGCCACTATTCTTTTTTATAGACGAGCCTGAGACATTCTTACATCCAAAAGCACAAAATAAACTACTCGATTCACTGGAAAGCCTATCTGAAAAATCACAAATATTTATAGTGACACACTCACCATACTTATTAAAACAATACCGGAAAGATACACATTCTATCTGGTTATTCTCGAAAAATGATAGCTACAATGAAGCTAAAGAAGGAGAAGAACTTGATTTATTTGGAGATTCTAGCCCTAGCTGGGGAGAAATAAATTATTACGCATACGGGATTCCGTCGGTTGAGTTCCATAATGAGCTCTATGGTTTTATTCAAGCAAAAGCAACTATTGAAGACGATAGTAACTATAACGAAAAGCCGTTTGATTTATATTTGAAAAAACACAATAAGAACTTAAAACAAAATAAACCATATAAAAGGTTAAAGCGCGATTCGAGTATAGAAGAATATAACGTTACATTACCTACATATATACGCAACTTAATCCATCATCCTGAAAATACCAATAATCCATCATACTCTGATACAGAACTAGAAGAATCTATAAAATGTCTGATAGATATCTTGAAGAACCCATAAATTGCAAATCATGATACCGCCCATGTGGCGCACCTCTAACCGAAAAGAGGTATTATGGCAAAACGCCACTTATTCAAAAAACTAAACCCGGCGAGCCAATACCGGTTACTGCTCGAGAATTAGAAAGCTTTATGCTCGAACACAAAGGAAAGTTTAATTCACGCGATTGCGACAAATTTGAGCGTATGAAACTAACCTGCTCTCCTGTTCGCGACGCGATCCACGAATTAAAGACCTATTCTCTAGAAACCCTAGCCCAACGCTTTGATATACGCCTTTTTGGGCGCGGTAAGCGCGTTTTTGCGAGGTTAGACACCGAAGACGACAAATGGTACTACTTTTCCCTCGCATACATTCCACGCGCGCTAAATAACCGCGACGTGAATGATGCGATAGTTCAGATGTTCTTCATTGGCAAATGGCGCGTCCACAAGCTTTCGGTCTGGGCTGAGCCGGAAGATATTACCCATTACGGCGACGATTCTAGCAATTTATATATTAGACCATAGCATAAGCATTTTAAGTAAATTCAAACAATAGGGTAACGAAAAATGGAACTTAAATTATTACAGATTAGAAAAGTATCTATAAGCCTATTGACAAAAAGCATAATTTCGTTATAATAAAATTAGACTTGGAGGTAAAATGAGGCGCAATACGTTGAATTGCACCTCTAAGTTTGTACGTTAGGCGTCCCCTTAACACAATCCCGGGTAGGTGTAGCTTACTGTACTTTATCAACTAAGCCGTCGAAGGGGTGGCGGCAGAGAGGAATGGCAAAGTGATGGAAGATTTCATCATGAATAGTCATCCGCAGCTTAATGGAGATTACGAGGTGCACAGGCTACACGCTTGTGATCATCTCCCTTCAGCGCAAAACAGATTGCATCTTGGCCAATTTACAAATTGCTATGATGCGATTCAGTTTGCCAAAAGGTTATATCCCAATGTAGCTGAACGGATTGACGGTTGCTATTACTGTTGTAATAGCTGCCATACTCGATAAGGTAAATAGGGCGGCTTTGGCCGCCCTATTTACTAAATGATGGTATAATAGTACTAATCACTTAAGGAGGATCATGAATCTCGGCGAATTAGAAGGCCAATTAGATGTCAAGGTTGAAGCTTTCGACCGCAAAATAATCTATGTTTACGAACATCTGGATGTAAAAAGCCACGAAGGTTATGTTAAGATCGGCGAAACCAAAGCCAGCCGTATCACTGGTACTGGCGAAAATATGCGCATTAAAGAGCAAAACACCGCCGCCGATATTGAATACCGTGTTCTCTATACCACCGAAGCCGTCAGAAACAACGGCACCATTTTTTCCGATAAAGATATCCACGACCTCCTCGTCGCCGAAGATATCGAACGCAAAGCTCTCGCCAATTCTGCCACCAATCGTGAATCCGAATGGTTCAAAACCGACTGGCAAACCGTCAAAAACCTTATCGAAAAATATAAAATGTTGGCCCACGAGGACGACCAAGGTAAAATCGTAGATTTTAAACTCCGCAAAGAACAAGATGAAGCGATCGAAATCACGAAAAATTACTATCATAGTTGCGAAG
>JAZRKC010000090.1:0-2699 GCA_045646155.1 Saccharimonas sp. (SeqCode) | reverse complement strand
AACAAAATTAGAGTTTAGAAGTTTGCTAAAAAATCTACCAGAAAATATGCGAGATACAAATATTTCCAAAGATTTTCTACCATCTAAAGAAGTATCAGAAGAATCTATAGTCAAAACATTGTCCAAAACAAAAGAGCTTGTCGTTTGGCTCGAAAATGAATCAACATGGGTTAGTGTCAAAAAAGGCGAAACAGCAAAGATATCCATCGATAATCTGCTAGCTATATTACCTAATGCAAAAATAATAGGCTACAATCTAAAGCCGTTTTTGAAATATCTACTAAAGCATAACATTAAATCGCTACCAGAAATTCACTATGACATCGCTCAAGGTTCATTCTTGCTTAACCCATTACAAAAAGCTCGCACACTATCTGATTTAGCATGCGTAGAATCAATTGATGACCCAAAGGTAGCTATAAATATCATCTGGCAGCTATACGATAATCAATCAAAAGAACTAGAAAAATTTCCAAAGATAGCCGATATAGCACACAAAATAGATTTTCCACTTATACGTGTATTAGCACGCATGGAACATAACGGCATTCATTTAGATGTTTCTAAACTCAAAGAGACCGACTCTATTCTCACGAAAAAAATATCTGATATAAGCGCGCAAATTTTCGATATAGTAGGATATGAATTCAATATATCCAGCCCAGCTCAACTTGCTGATGTGCTTTTTGTTAAACTGCAACTTCCTACCTCTGGTATTAAAAAAGGTAAACACTATAGCACTGGTCAAAAAGAGTTAGACAAACTAAAAGGTAAACATCCAATCATAGAATTAATCGAGCAATATCGTGAATTAACAAAACTCCAAAATACCTACACTCAAACATTACCTCAACAGATAGATAACAAAGGATATATTCACACAACCTTTAATCAAGATGTAGTTGCGACTGGACGCCTCAGTAGTACTGATCCTAATCTGCAAAATATACCTATACGAACCGAAAATGGTCGCCAAATTCGCAACGCTTTCACTCCAGAAAAAGGAAATGTATTTATAAATGCCGATTATTCACAGTTTGAATTACGTCTAGTAGCAATCTTGGCTAACGACGAAAATATGATTCAAGATTTCAATAATGATATAGACATTCACACCAAAACAGCCTCAGAAATATATGATATTCCTATAAAAGAAGTGACTAGCGAGCAACGCCGTAGGGCAAAAGTAATTAATTTTGGCGTGCTCTATGGAATGAGTCAACATGGTCTCGCTGTAGCCGCGAATATGAACCGTTCAGAAGCTCAACATTTCATAGATGAATATTTCCGCGTTCGTCCAAACATCAAAACATACATGGAAAATATCATCAAAAAAGCCCATAATGAAGGTTTCGTTGAAACATTGTTCGGCCGTCGTCGTTGGACTCCAGACGTAAAATCCAATAATTTCATTGTTCGCTCATCAGCAGAGCGAGCGGCGGCGAATATGCCTATTCAAGGCACCGAAGCTGACCTGATGAAATTAGCCATGATAAAAGTGCAAGATAATCTAGATAAACATTTTCCAAACGCCAAGCAAATCATTCAAGTGCACGATTCTATAATGTTAGAATGTCCACAATCAGATGTAGACAATGTATCCTCTATGCTTCGCGATACGATGGAAAATATCCATCCAAAACTAAAAGTACGTCTGAAAGTTGACGTAAAAATCGGCAACAACTGGGGAGAAGTGTAAACACAAGCAATACGTGATATTATTATATACATAATGATTTTTCGTAGATCGAGACAATCTTGGCGTAGATTTCGCGCACAAAAAAACACCAGCAAAAAGATATCTACCAGGAATATCAGACAAGACAAGCTCGTCATGTCAAAGCCGGAATCTGTTGAATTTGAATGCGATTATGCCGATTTCTTTGATTGTGGAGAAAGTTTTATTACCTCAAAAATTCAGCGCAGACCAAAAGTAAATAATCTAGACCGCCGAATAAATACTTACAAACACCAATTTGAAATCACACACGATGCAACAGACGGATATCACGCTTTATTAGCACAATTTCCACGCGCAGTCTTGGCTCAAATACAAATGGACAGATATCCACGCGGATACCAAAATAAACAAGAACGCTTGTTCGAATTGATAGATTTCAACGACACGATAGTTGCAACAATTTTAGCAATGCCTGATAATCTACGTACAGAATTTGAAGAACGAGTAAAGCAAGCTGGCGACAGAATATGCAAAAGAGTAGGTGCGCCATGTTTTACAAACGAACAATGGGTTGCTATTATCCGAGGCCTAACCAGAGAGGTTGCGGTATATCTAGCCGCCGTAGAAGGTGGCTTTGATGTCGTCATGACTGATCGTGTACATGATTCTATGGGAATCGATATGCAAATACGTGATACTAATACAAATAAATATATCAATATTGACATAAAAACGCCTAGTTCATTTCGTTACCGTCTAGAGCGTATAGCTAGAAAGGGCAAAATCACAGAACGTGAAATCAATATCGCTAACGAACGTGGATATCTGATTGTGGATGTCGGACATGGCGCCAGAGAAACTGAATCTATTTTACTCTGTATACTGCCAGATAGATTCGGAGATTTAAAATCATGGCGTTTTGTAAATCCTATGCCCATGCAAGATATGTTATCTATGCTTATAGATGAACATGGGTTGCGCGACGACAAATTCGGTGTTAGATATGTATAAAATTATT
>JAZRKC010000089.1:0-4442 GCA_045646155.1 Saccharimonas sp. (SeqCode) | reverse complement strand
CGACTTACAAAAAGCGCAAAAGAACGAGCCAAAAAGGCAAATGAGGCTCATATTACGCGCATAAAAGCAAAAGATTAGGAGGATTTATGGACCGAACAGAGTCAATAGAATTTGCGCAGAAATTTTTACAAGATATAATTTCATTTTTCGGTGAGAATATCGATGTAGATGTTAGTGCTCATGATGATGTTATAAATTTGCAAGTGAAATCTAGTGATTTAAATAGCATCTTGATTGGACGTAACGCCGAAACGCTTAGAAGTATGCAGTATATCGTTTCTACAGCATTACGTAATAAAGACGCTGAAATATCGAGAGTGTTTATAGATGTGGCGGATTACAAAAAACAGCGTGAGGAAAAAATAGCTGATAGGGCACGTGGATGGATAGAAGAAGTTCGCGAGACGGGCGAGCCTCATATTGCATATATAAATGCCGCAGATAGAAGAATAGTTCATCAAGTGGCTTCTGAATGCCCTGACATAACAACACATTCAGAAGGTGAAGGACGCGACAGGCGAATTATTATTGGTTTAGTATAGAATAGTTTATTTATATTTCATATAAATGGCATGAGTCTCTCTTGCCATTTTTTTCCATGAATATTTAGATACTTGCTTATAACCCTTTTTTATCATAGAATCTCGTAGAGTATTGTTGTCTAGAAGTTTAGATATCTTATCAGCTATATCGTCAGTATCTAGTGGATTAAAATATAGAGGCGCGTCGCCTAATATTTCTGGCATACATGATAGATTACTAGATATAACTGGAGTTCCGTATGCCATAGCCTCTAAAGGTGGTAGCCCAAAACCTTCCATTAGTGAAGGGAATATATAGGCGGTAGCTTTTGTATATAGCCAGTCGCGCTGTGAATCGGGTATAAAATCTGTAAATATGATATTTTTATATGATTTTTTGTCGAAATATGCTTTGTTTGCTTTTGAATCGTTTTTTAAGCGGCCGACAAAAACCAGACCTAAATCTGGGTATTTATTTAATATTTTTTGGTGTGCATCTCCTAATCTGCGAATATTTTTATAATCAGGTTGTTGTCCGACATACATGATGAATGATTTAAAAGGCAAATCATAAGGAGCTAGTTCTTCTTTAAGTACTTCTCCTGATTCATATATCACAGATACTTTTTTCTCAGGAATATTAACGAAATTAGATAATTCTTTCTTTGTTGTTTCTGAAATTGTAATTATATGATCACTGGTCTTTGCGACATATTTAAATACAAATTTTCCTATAAACTGTTTAATATGATAAACTAGCCAATTTTTGTCTGTATTCCAAGTTTTAAATAAGGTTAAATCATGAAAGGTGGTGATTTTTTTACCTTTGTATAATATCGGTTGTTGAGGCATACAGAAATGAACTAAATCTGGATTTAACTTATCTAGATATTTTTTAAAGTTAATCTGCTCGGAAAAAGAATAATTAGCAAAATCTACAGTCTTTATCTTGAAGTTTTTTGATGTGGGCCTCCAATAGCTGCGATCTTTTGTTGGAACTAATACGGTGTACTGATTTTCTTTATCTATTTCTTGTAGGTTGTCGAGTAGCTTAACAACATAAGTGCCAGTTCCAGAATTTATTACACGTGCGTCAATAGCAATATGCATTATTACTCCTTGCTTTTGTCATTTTTGAATACAAATCTATCGTAAGTGATGTAATTCCAGGTCATAGACACTAGAGTTGCGCATAGTTTACTGAATATTAATGATGCGTCAGCGTTTGGTAACAAGTTATTGAATAATGGTGAAGTTGTCGCGATGACAATAGACTGTAGTACCCATAATCCAAATAATGTAAAGACTACAAATAATGTAATTTCACGATACAATTGGTTTTTGGTTGATTTAAAAACGAAATTACGGTTAAGTAAAAAGCTAATAATAAAAGTTACGCCTGTTGATATAATATTAGCGACAACAGGATACATACCTAGATGTTTCAACAGTAGTAATAAACAGAAGTCTATTGTTGTATTTATTACACCAACAATACTAAAAAGTAGTATCTGGCGATTATTTTTTTGCGATTTTTGCTTCATGATATTCCTCGACAAAATATAGCGGACGAGATTTTGTTTCATTGAAAATTCTACCAATATATTCACCGATAATACCTAAACTAAGTAATTGTATTCCACCCAAGAAAAGTATAATAGCGAGGGTAGAGGAATATCCTGGAACGTTTACTACTCCAAATAGAGGTCTAAATACCAAATATAGTATATAGATGAAGGCTATAAACGATACTATTAGTCCACAGTATGTAGAAACACGTAGAGGTGCGGTGGTGAAACTAGTGATGCCGTCAATTGCCAAATTGATTAGTTTTGCATAGTTCCACTTAGTATTACCTGCGGCACGTGGGTCTCTGTCGTATAGTATTTCTTTCTTTTTGAATCCAATCCAGCTGTACATACCTTTTGTATAGCGCTCGCTTTCACGAAATTGCTGAAGAGCATCGACAAAACGGCGACTCATTAAGCGAAAATCGCCAGTGTCGACTTGAATAGGTATAGTAGTGGAACGTTGTAGTATCTGATAATATAGTTTGCTTGTAAGTTTTTTTAGCCAGCTTTCTCCAGCGCGAGAACGGCGTTTCGCATATACATCATCAAATCCATCTTCCCATAGTTTTATCATCTCTGGTATTAATTCAGGAGGGTCTTGGAGATCTGCGTCTATGTTCACAACTGCATCGCCACGTGCGTAATCAAAGCCAGCTAGCATAGCAGTTTCTTTGCCGAAGTTGCGCGAAAAGCTAACATAGCTAATACGATCGTCTTTTTTGGCTTGTTTTTGTAGTATTTCGAAGGTATTATCGCGACTACCGTCGTTTATGTATAAGAATTCGAAATTATAATTAGAATTGTCATCGGCTAATTTTTCTAGTCGTGCGAATAATTTATCAAGAACAGCTTCTTCATTGTAGGCTGGAATTATTATAGAAATTAATTTTTTCATATTACTTTTATTATACTATGTAATTTTGTTTATCAGGTATTGAATACTGGTAGACGTAGTTACCCCTGAATCTGCTAATACCTTAGTCTTGTATTGAGCTGTTTCTTTGTCGTTTGTCCCTAATATTGCGCCAGCGTGACCCATTGAAACTCCTTTGGGGGCGTGATGACCTGTAATATACGCATAGACTGGTTTGGATATATATTTTTTGATATATTCGGAGGCCTTTATCTCGTCTAACCCTCCGATTTCTCCAATTAAAATTATTTTATCTACTTCTGAATCCGATTCAAATAATTTTAGACAATCGATAAAATTTGTGCCGCGTATCATGTCGCCACCAATTCCGATGATGTATTTTTGGCCAATATTATTTCTAGTTAAATTGTCTATTAATTCGTATGTTAATGTTCCGCTACGACTAACTATTGCAGCTGAGCCTTTTTTTGCAATATCTACAGGTATAATTCCAAGCGATTGTATGTTCGGTAATAGAATTCCTGGGCAGTTAGGGCCAATTAAGATACTTTTAGAATGGTTTAGTTTAGATTTTATAGCGAGCATATCATGTATCGGTATACCCTCGGTTATCGTTATTATTAGAGGTATTTCGTTGTCTATTGCTTCAAAAATAGCTTTTTTTGCATGTTTTGCTGGCACGAAAATAATAGAAATATCGATAGTAGGGTGGAGTTTTTTTATATCTTTTATTGTTTTGAAAATTGGTATGTTATATATACTGGAGCCGGCTTTTGACATTGATGTACCGGCGATAATATTAGTTTTGTAATCAAGCATGTTTTTGGTATGTAAACTGCCTTGATGACCGCTAATGCCTTGTATGATGACATTTTTTCCTAGAAAAAGGTTAGGGGATAGGGAATTATTTTTTGTCATTTTTTAGTGCCTTTATACATTCTGATAAGTTTGAAAAACATTTTATGCAATTTTTGTTTAGTATGTCAACAGCAGTATGACTTCGATTACCATTTAAACGAATAAATAAAGTAGGGAATTTGTCAAATTTTTTCTTGGCGTCTATGATGGCTTTTGCGATTAAATCACATTGCACGATGCCGCCGAAAATATTTATTATAATATAATCTATATTAGGAAAGTCAATAATTTTTTTGAAGTAGTTTTCTAGGCCATCTATAGTTATATTGCCGCCAATATCCAAAAAATTAGCAGGAATTAAATCATTGTTGTAAATTTCATCAATAGTAGCCATAGCTAATCCAGCACCATTCGCAATAGTAGCAACAGTTCCTTCTCTGTTCAATTCTACGAAATTATGATTTTGGCTATGTGATTCAAAATTCCATTCTGGATGTCGAAAATATGCCATATCGTCAAGTTGCATTTTGCAATCACCCGCTATCAGCTTATTGTCTTTTGTTAGAATCAAGGGGTTAATCTCTAGTAAAATCAAATCATTTTCAACGAAGCATCTAT
>JAZRKC010000088.1:0-6447 GCA_045646155.1 Saccharimonas sp. (SeqCode) | reverse complement strand
CTATGATGACAACCTAGACACGTATATCCGTAATGCAATTAGCCCAGCTGAAGTCATAAAAGTAGAAATTAACAAAGATGATAAACACGCAAAAGTGTATGTAACCGAAGACCAGCAGAGTATTGCAATTGGTCGAGGTGGCCAGAATGTGCGATTAGCGAGCGCTTTAACTGGATATAATATTGATATTGAAACTTCAGTAAGTAAACCGACTGAAAAGAAGCCTCGAAAGAATATAGAAGAAGGTTTATTTGACGCAATAGAGAATCAAAGCGAAGAATAATTCTATAAAATACAATTAGTAAATATTTTAGCACTCTACCTTGACGAGTGCTAAAATTTTAGTTATACTAGAAAATGATGGTAAAACACCAAGATAGGAATATATATGCCTGAAGATTTCTCAGAATTTCTAGCAAGATTGTCGCATAATGCAAAAATGAGTGTGCAGCATGCAGATTCTATTGCTCGTAGTAACGGTAGTAATATTATAGGTACTGAACATTTGCTACTAGGCGTATTAGCTCAAGGCGCTAGTACTGGGGCAAAATTTCTAGCAGATGCGGGTGTGACTTTGGCGAATGCGGAAGATGCTCTGGGTATTAAGCCTTCAAAAGTAGTTGCTAGTACTGGAATGGTGGGTCTTGGTGATGCTGCGATATTGACGTTACGTATGGCTGGTGAAACATCTCGTGAGTTTAATCACGATCAATTAGGTACTGAACATATAATGTATAGTATTTTACGCCAAAATAATTCACGAGCAACAACATTGCTACGTGATATGAATATTGATGTCGATAATGTAATTGCAAAATTAGAAGATTTTTTCGAGAGAAACCGTAACGAACATGGCGATATTATGACGGAGCCTACTAGACGCCCCGTACGCGGTGGTGCTTTGGCGACTTTTGGTATTGATTTGACGGCAAAGGCTATAGCTGGTGAACTTGATCCTATGATTGGTCGCGATGAAGAGCTGGAGCGTATGATTACTATTTTGAGTAGACGAACCAAAAATAATCCGGTTTTGATTGGTGAGCCTGGCGTAGGCAAAACAGCTATAGTCGAGGGTCTAGCTAGAAGAATTATTCACGAAGAAGTCCCTGATCATTTATTAGATAAGCGCGTCATAATGCTCGATATGGCTGGTATGATTGCTGGTACTAAATATCGCGGAGAATTTGAAGATAGATTAAAAAAAGTCATTGCTGAGATTAAAAAACAGGGTAACATTATTACTTTTATAGATGAGTTGCATTTGTTGGTAGGTGCTGGGTCTGCAGAAGGCTCTATGGACGCTGCTAATATCCTAAAGCCGGCTTTGGCTAGAGGTGAATTGCGTATGATAGGTGCGACAACATTAGATGAATATCGCAAACATATAGAAAAGGATTCTGCACTTGAGCGACGTTTTCAGACGATTGTAGTTAAAGAACCTAATGCGAGAGAAACTTTAACGATAATTAAAGGTTTGCGAAAATATTACGAAAAGCATCATGGTGTTAAAATCTCTGATGATGTAATTGAATCGGCGGTATATATGAGTGATAGGTATATAACCGATAGATTTATGCCAGATAAAGCGATTGATGTTTTAGACGAAGCTTCGGCTCGAGTACGAGTTAAACGCGGGCATAGACCAAGTCGTTTGCGAGATTTAACAAAAGAATTGAAATCTTTGAATGAAAAGATGGAAGATGCTGTAACTCGAGAAGATTATGAACGTGCGGCTTTGTATAAACAGCGGATTAGTCAATTAAACGAAAAACTTGATATCGAAAAACAAGCTCAAGAAGGCAAAAATACAGTTGCTTTGACAGAGTCTGACGTAGCGCATGCAATTTCCGTTATGACACATATTCCAGTTGAGAAAGTTCAAACGAGTGAAGCGAAGATGCTTAATAATCTAGAGAAGCATCTAGGTAAATATATAATTGGACAGAAAGAAGCTGTACGGAAAGTATCGCGAGCAATTAGACGCTCACGTAGTGGTGTGTCTAGTCAAAAGCGTCCAATTGGTAGTTTTGTATTTATGGGTCCAACCGGTGTTGGTAAAACAGAATTAGCAAAAGTACTAGCTCGTGAAGTTTTTGGTAGCGAGGATGCTTTGATAAAAATCGATATGAGCGAATTTGCAGAGAAACATAACACGTCGCGATTAGTAGGTGCTCCGGCTGGCTATGTTGGATATGAAGATGGCGGAAAGCTGACTGACAAAGTGCGTCGTCAACCATATAGTGTTGTGTTGTTTGATGAAATAGAAAAAGCTCACCCAGATGTTTTCTTGTTATTATTGCAATTGCTCGAAGATGGTACTCTGACAGATGCGAAAGGTCGAGTAGTTAGTTTCCGTAATACGATTATAATTTTGACGAGCAATTTAGGTGCCGATAAAATGATGAAAGAAAGCGAAATAGGATTTCGCTCCAAGAAACAGACAAGCGAGAGATTGGAGTCTATTCATGAGCGTAATGTAAAGTACGCACATGACGAACTTGAGAAATTTATGCGTCCAGAGCTTATAAATCGTTTTGATAGCATAGTGACATTTCGTGCTCTGACCCGCGTCGAAGTTGGTAAGATATTTGAATTATTGATAGAAGATTTGCGTAAACGTTTAGTTCGCAAAGGTTTAGGTATAATTGTTAGCTCGCGAGCAAAGAAATACTTAATAGAGAATGGATACAATGTTCAATTTGGTGCGCGACCGCTCAGGAGGGTAATCGAAGACGAAGTTGAGCACGCTGTTGCTGAAAAAGTATTGTCTGCAAAATATCAAAAAGGCGATATACTAGAAGTAGTATTGCGAAAAGGGGTTATAGATATTGAAAGAAAAACAGAAGAACCTGTATCGGGAGACAAAACAAAGAAAAAATAACAACACTGTATTATTCTACCTTGCAATAATAGCGGTAGTATCGGGTGTTATATCTTATTTTTGCGACTATAGTATTGTAGATGAAATACGTAGGATGCAATTTACGCCAACTGAGCGCATAGAGCGGGTCGCTTCTAAACTAGAACTTACAAGTGTAAGTAAGAGAGTTTTTTATGCTACGCACCCTGAAATACAGGATCGCACTAAATTTAATAATAGCTGTAAAAGTATAGAGAGAACAGCTGCTATATTAGGGTGTTATTATAATAGCAATATCTATCTATTCGATGTTCAAAATGATAAGCTAGACGGTGCTCTAGAAGTTACTGCGTCGCACGAACTCTTACATGCAATATACGAACGACTGAATATATTTGAACGTTCACGAGTTGATGAGATGGTGCGAAATGAGTATGAAAAAATAAAAGACAATGAAGATATCCAGCAGTTAATGGCATATTATAGTAAGATAGAGCCGAGTAACGAGATAAATGAATTACACTCAATAATAGGTACAACTATTGATAATTTGTCGCCTGAATTAGAATCACATTATGCTCGTTATTTTAACAATCGCAGCAAAATTGTATCGATGAATGATGAATACAATAAAGTGTTTGATGAATTGCGTAGCAGAGCTGAAATTCTAGATAAAGAGCTGAAAGAAGAAATGACAAAAATAAATGACAATCGCTCTTTATACGAAGAGCAACTTGCGCAATTAAATAGAGATATCGAAGTATTTAATGCTAGAGTACAAAGCGGAGAACTTATGTCTAGAAATGAATACGACATAAGTAGGAATGATTTACTGCAACGTATTTATGACATAAAAATAAAGAGAGATATTCTCCAAAAAGAAATTGATGATTATAATAATAAAGTCAATGAATTTAATGACATTGCCATAGAAACACAGAAATTAAATGAAAGTATAAACGGTATAACGAAAGTACCAGACGGAGTATAGATGGCTAAAAATCGAACACAATTTGTCTGTCAAAATTGCGGAGCAGTTTATGCAAAATGGACCGGAAGATGTGAAAATTGTGGTGAATGGAACTCTTTGGTGGAGCAAATGAATCAAGTTTCTTCAGGAAAATCTGTCGTAGCTCGTAGCAGTGGAAAAATTTTAAAAACTCAGTCTATGAGTTCGATTGCAACAGAAGATTCAATAAAACGTATGTCGACAGGTATAAATGACTTAGATATCGTGCTAGGCGGGGGGATATTACCTGCTGGAGTTGTATTATTAGCCGGCCAGCCTGGTATAGGAAAATCTACTTTATTGTTGCAGATAGCATCGTACGTAGCAAATAAAAATAAAGTATTATATGCCAGTGGAGAAGAGAGTGCTAGTCAAGTTAAATTGCGGGCGAGTAGACTAGGCGCAGTATCTGGAGATGACTTGCAATTTGTGGCTAGTACAAGCGCTGATGATATATCAGCGACTATCCGTAGCGGTGAATACAAATTAGTAATAATAGACAGTATTCAAACTCTGACTTTAGAGGAAATAACAAGTGCACCTGGAACTGTTAGCCAGATTACAAATTCATCGAATGTGATAATAAGAGCAGCAAAAGAATCTGGCGCGGCTGTTATAATCGTTGGACATGTTACGAAAGAAGGAGCTATTGCTGGACCAAAGGTTCTGGAGCATTTAGTTGATGTTGTACTACATTTTGAAGGTGATAGATATGGCGGGTTCAAGGTGGTGCGTGCTATAAAAAATCGCTACGGCTCTACAAGTGAGGCTGCAATATTTGAGATGAATAATCAAGGTCTCGAAGTAGTAAAAAATCCGTCGGAAGCTTTATTAGCAGAGCGTCAAAATGCCGACGGATCAGTTGTGCTAGCTACTATAGAAGGAAATCGTCCTATATTAGTGGAAATTCAGGCACTTGTCAATCCGACTCATTTCGGATATCCTAAGAGGACGGCGAGTGGATTCGATTTAAATAGGCTTAATCTTTTGATTGCGGTATTAGAAAAACGTACAAAATTGAATTTATCTGATAAAGACATATATATAAACGTAGTGGGCGGATTGAAGCTTGCCGATCCTGCGTCAGATTTAGCTGTTGCTATGGCGATTGCTAGTGCTGCTGCAGGTAGACGATTAGATGACGGTTTGGTCGTTTTTGGTGAAATTGGGCTAGGCGGTGAAATACGTAGTGCTAATTTAGCACAGAAGCGTATAGCTGAAGCAAAAAAGCTTGGATTTACCCAAGCGATTGCACCAATGCAATCCAACAAGAAAGATCCGTTTGTTAGAGGCGTAAAGAATTTGCGTAGCGCCCTTATAGATTATTTAATAAATATTTAGCAAAACCTAAGGAGAAATATGAAATTATATGAAACAATAGTATTGATTGGGATTTTTTTGATATTAGCAGAAGTGACTTTTTTGATTATAAAATTTTCGCAAAAAAATCTGAGAGCTGGAAATAGATCAATTTTAGTAGATACCTCTGTTTTGATGGACGGAAGAATAACGGAAGTTGCATCTACAGGCTTTATAGGAGGTATATTAGTAGTTCCGCGTACGGTTATTAGGGAATTACAGCTTCTTGCCGACAATAGCGATCACGATAAACGCACACGAGCAAGATACGGCCTAGATGTCGTCACTAGATTACAGGATATGGATAATATGATGGTGGAGATTCTGCAAGATAGCTTAAAAGTAGATGAGGGAGTGGATAATAGATTGTTGTCGTTAGCAAAGAAAAATAATTTTGCTATTTGCACGTTAGATTATAATTTAGCCAAGGTAGCTGTTGTTGAAGGTGTCGAGGTGCTAAATCTAAATGAGTTATCGCAAAGTTTACGTATGAACTGTCTACCTGGCGAAATAATTACAGTTAATATTACTCAGAAGGGCCAAGACAGCCATCAGGGAGTAGGGTATTTGACTGACGGAACTATGGTAGTTGTTGAGCAGTCTAGTTCATATATAGGGAAAGAAGTCAAAGTCGAGGTTATTAGAAATTTACAAACTATTTCAGGTAGAATGGTGTTTGCTAAGCGCATAAATACTAGAAACTTAAATAAAACATTATCACAAAAAGCTAAATCAAATAATCGGTCTAAATAAAATATAGCCCTACGAAAGGGCTATATTTTTAGTTTACTTTTACTTAGTCTGAGTTTTCTGCGACTTTAAATGTCGTAGAAGCTGTTCCTTGATAGTATGCTATGTCTGTTACTATTGCTGTTATAGTTGGAGATGTAGCATTGAGAAGTGTTTCCTTGGTAATCTTTTTTGAACCGCTATCTGTAATTTGCCAGCTTGCTAATATCTTGTCGCCTGATCTTATTTCTATCTGTTGTAAGTGATACCGTCCAGATGTGTAGGAAATTTCTAATCCGTTGCCAGACGGGGATATGGTGATATTCGGTTTTGCATCGTCGCATTTATGTGCATCGTCATCACTAGAGGCGTCATATCCTTCTGGTGCTGTAATGATATCTTTCTTTGTGAAAGGATCCTTCACTTTTGTAACAGGCAATTCTATTTTGGCTGCTTCAGGTGTACAGTCAGTAGCTTTTTTCTTTGAAAC
>JAZRKC010000087.1:0-2008 GCA_045646155.1 Saccharimonas sp. (SeqCode) | reverse complement strand
CATCTTTGGTGAGTTTCTCTAACTTGCCTTTAGAACCCTTTGCTTCTGTCATAACAGGAATATTCCTGCGAGTCTTATTTTCCAAGAGTAGTTTAATATCAGGGTAATTGTTACCGCTATTACCTGATTTTGAATCAGCATTTTTAAGTGCATCATCAATGGTATGATTTACGGATTCAGTCTTTCCGTAATGTCTGATTTTCAGTTTGTCCAGTTGAGCCTTGTAATATTCCTCAACTTTTTCTTCGACGCTTGCCATATAATCAAAGTCCTTTCATACAAATATTTTACTCCATGGGAGAATATTTACAAATCTCTTATTAAATCCCTTATCTCGTCGGTTGAATGAGCGTGCATCATTTTGTCGCGCAGTTCGCCTGCTCCATTGAAATCGCGAATATATATTTTGAAAAATCTCTTTAGAGTTTCAAAAGGTCTATTCATCTGCTTCTGATATTTGTCGAAAATATCTAGGTGATAATTTAATAAATCTAATAATTTAGATTTTTTATCGTCGTCAGATAAATTATTTATATTGTCATCAGAGAAACAAAATGGATTTGCAAAAACTCCGCGGCCGATCATTATGCCATCAACGCCGTATTTATCCACTAGTTCTAGGCCATGTTTTTTGTCTATAATATCTCCATTTATAATTAATAGTGTATCGGGAGCAATTTCGTCGCGCAGAGCCTTTATATCAGGTATCAGCTCATGGTGTGCTGGAACTTTGCTCATTTCTTTTTTTGTGCGTAGATGTATTGTTAGCGCTGAAATATCTTGCTCTAGGAGTGTTTTTAGCCAATCTTTCCATTCATTTATATCAGTATATCCCAGACGAGTTTTTACGCTTACTGGCAGTCCTGCTAATTTTGCATATTTAATCGCTTCAATCGCAACCGATGGTTTTCGTATTAACGCGCTACCGCCACTCTTTACTGCCCTTTTTGACGGACATCCCATATTTATGTCGATACCGTCGTAGCCTAATTCTGCACAATATTTTGCTAGTACTTCCATGTCTCTAGCTTCACCTCCCCATATTTGAGCTATTATGGGGGATTCATCGTCAGTCTTAATTAAGCGTCCTGCGATAGCCTTTTCTCCGGCGTGTGTCCATCCTGTAGCATTAGCAAATTCTGTAAAATATATATCTGGGCGACCAGCTTTTGTTATGACGTGTCGAAAAACAGTGTCAGTCACTGCTTCCATAGGCGCCAGTACAAAGAACGGCTTCGGCAACTTATTCCATATATTATTAGACATAATTTAAAACATTAGATAATTTAAATGCCCGGTCTCTTATTTTTTGATATGTAAATATAAGAAACCGGGCTCGCCTAATGCGAGAATCATGGATGCTATAACACGACTCAATCGCTTTACACCTATTATCGGAGAGAGGTGTATCCATTTAGGCTATGGATGGTTAGTTGTCGTTTAGATAACTCAACTGCTATACGCAGAAGGCTGTGAATATTATCTAAACGAATATTTGCACATCGTTTACTTCCCCGTCGAGGTGCACCTCTCCTAACCAAAGAGGAATACTAATTGTCTTCAAGAGGGATGTTATATGAGTTGTATCGTTAGATACATTCATATTGATGTGAAATTGCGCAGGAAACGGGATTCGAACCCGCAGCCTCTGACCCTATTGCCAGTGTTCTGCCTGCTCTTTCGGGGGAGCTGAACTTTTCCTGCTGGGAGAAAAATGTTATTTCTCTCCCCTAAATGCGGCACGAGCGGCGTTGCCTAGCGGACCTGCCTGTTGAGCCATTTTCATTGCTAATTGTATTTGCTCTTCTGTAGCCATACAGGCTCGAACAGCTTCTATAGCACGTTTGTACTCTTCTTCGGTCGCCATTGGCAACTCCTATCGTCTGTCGCAGGGGGAACAATTACTGTATAACCAGTAACCGTCTCATATTGTATCAAATAACGCTTATAATGTCAATAGAGGGAGCAAAGTTATAAATTGGACTTATTTTCAATCAAAAACTTTTCA
>JAZRKC010000086.1:0-2356 GCA_045646155.1 Saccharimonas sp. (SeqCode) | reverse complement strand
TGATGCGCGAAAAGCCCAATAGCAGAGATGCCATTCGGTTGGAATAGGCTACTCTGCCATCATCGACCACCATCACGCCTGTTTGCACATGGTCGAGCATCTGGCCAAAATATCGCTCCTGTTCACTGATTTCGTATCGCTCTTTGTCGAATATGGTGCGCAATCGGTTGAGAGTTTTGTTGAATCCTCGCCCAATTAGCACTCGCTCGTCGAAACGGAAATTCAACTCTTTGTCTTCGAGGGCATCGAGCATATAATCGACCTTGTGGCGCATCTTGGTATATACGACAACACCCACCACCACGGCTACGATGATAGCGGTGATGAGAGAAACAAATATAATGCTTGATATGTCCATATTCGATTAACCCTAAATCAAAAATACGTTCGATATAATTTTTACAGCACACGAACTTTCCTCTAGCATTTTACATCAAATTAACATCAATATAAAAAACCAAATAACCAAAGTGGAATACGATTAATATCTCCAACTGAAGTATTATCTATTGCTAAAAAACTATTTTTCACACCACTTATTTGCTTAAAAGTTTTTGATGCCCCCCCTACTTCAAATGTATATTGTGAATCAACAAAAAAATCACCTTTTTTTGCCAAATATACTTCATGCCCTGCTTCAGTTAACTGGTTACAGAAAAAGGTTTCTCGTATGGTTCCTATGTTAGTATTAGAAGATAAAGCATGCATTAAATTAGAATTACCCAAGTATATTTTATCAGGCTTTCGCAACATCCCTATAGAACGAGGTTCTCGGGTAATCAAACGTAACACCCCTGCCTTTTCTAAAGTATATAACATACGTAATCCACCTTCGCGATTTGTTTCGACAGCAGCGAATAGTTCCGTCATATTTGGTGTCAAAGGAACAGCCTCAGACAACACCATAAGTAAACGTTTGGTTTTCTGAATCGTAGAATAATTTACATCTTCCAACGCTGGCCAATCACGCTCTAATATCAACCAAATTGTCTCTTGTAGTCGTTGTTCAAAACCATCTCCTTTTTCTTTGTAAAATGGATAACATCCATTGTTTAAATAAGATTCAAATAAAGGTTGAATAATATGCTGCTCGGATATAAAAGAAGCTATGTTAACAGAATCACTTAATATTTGGTCTAATGGATATGCAGAAAACTCTACTCCTGTTTCAATGGCAATATACTCTCGCAACGACATTACAGGCATGGTATAAAGACGTAAACGTCGAGACAAATCGCCCGCTTGCGTATTGATATGTAACATACTACTACCCGTAAACACAATATACAGAGTAGGGAAATCGTCATATATATTTTTAATTTCAGTTTGCCAATTATTATAGTGGTGAATTTCATCTAAAAATAAATGAGTCCCACCATGCTGCTGATGATACATAGCAAGGTCATAAAGCGAATGAGTTTGAAACCATCCGTGATCTAAACTCGCATATAATACAACCTGACGATTGGGAAATGTCTCCTTAATATGTTGCAAAACCAAAGTTGTTTTTCCCACCCCACGATAGCCTCTAATACCAATTAACCGATTCTCCCAATTGATTTTATGGTACAAAAATCTATGAAACTTGGTTTCTGTAGCCTGTAGGCGACTGGTCATCGCCTGACGTAAAATAGAAATATCTTCAATCATAAACTTGCTAATATATAATGAACAACAATAAATATGCTCGCAAATTTACAATATTTTTTTTACACAAACAAATTTTTTATAAAAAATCACCGCTAGAGCGGCGATTTTTAGGGCGATTTTCAATTTTAGAACGGCGAAATGCCCATTTTATACATTCTTATCAAATGCCGTATTTTTTTAGTTTGGCATATAATGTAGGACGACTGATGTCGAGTGATTTGGCTACGAGCGAGAGGTTGCCGTCGTATTGGTTCATTGCGGCACGAATAGTGCGTTCTTCGGCAGCTTCGAGGGTTTCTAAGGGTTCTGAACCCCCTCCCCCTACGGGTATTCCCGATTGAGGATTTGTGGTTTGCAACTGAATATCAGACGATAGAAGTTCTACCCCATCGGACAATATCACTGCCTTTTCTATACAATTTTGCAACTCTCGAATATTACCACTCCACGAATGAGCCAATAGGAGTTTTGCCGCTTCGGCTGATACCGACGCAACGGCACGATGATATTTTTCGGCATAGAGATTAACAAATCGCTCAGCAAGAGGCAATATCTCGTCGGTGCGCTGACGTAGTGGGGGCAACTGCACGTGCAATGTGTTGATGCGATAATAGAGGTCTTCGCGGAATGTGCCCTCTTGCACCATTTGCGGTATGTCTTTGTTAGTTGCACAAATCAGACGTATGTCAATTGGTCGCTCTTTGGT
>JAZRKC010000085.1:0-2855 GCA_045646155.1 Saccharimonas sp. (SeqCode) | reverse complement strand
TGCAATTAATTGCACCTTTGTATGCATTCTGAATCTCGCTATCAATATCCATGTATTCGTTAATTTTTGATAACTGAATGATATTATTTCCAACCATCAAAGTGCCGCTCGACCCATAAACTCGAATAATCGGAAATGCTTCATATATCGTTGGATTTATTAAAGTAATCTTTCCGGTTGATTCTATTGGTACATTACCACTCTTCAAAAATCTTTGTGGCTTACAATCAAATACCAATTCACATTCTCCTGATAGATTCAGAAAACGTGTTGTGAAGTTTGTTGGACTAGAAAACCTTGCCATCCTGAATATCTCCGGATGATATGTGTCTTCCAATTTGTGATAGCTCGAGTCGGCCAGAAGCCACATTCTTGCTCCATCTATATTCTTCTTGAAATTTTGCCGGATAAACGCCGGATAAGTTAGTGTAATATTTTTAAATCGACCATTATCGATAATTAAATCACCATTACGCCCTTCAACCGATATTTTTTCGATATCTCTCTCCGGAAAATTAAAAGTGCCACTTCCTGATATATAAATCCCATAATCTGAACTTTTCTGTCCGTTAAAAATAAATTCATTTATCAAGACCATGCCACCTCCTTTTGTAATACTTCGTTGTTGATTTTATCTGAAATAATATCTGCTAATTCATCTACGCTTTGCCCTGGCGCACCATATATGTACATATTAACTCCGCCAAAATTTGTTGTTTTTGAAGTCTGATTTGTTAATGGTTGAACAATTGCGCTGTTACCCTGCATAGTAAGAAGTTCCGGACCAGCTTCTCCAACAATTGCAGAACCTTGTGATAATACGCCGCCTTTTGCTAGATAAGGAATTTTTCCAATTGTTTTGATATTAAAACTAAACTCTTCACCACCAAGCCAATCTGGTTTTTTAAATTGAATCTGATTAATTCCTTTAATAATACTATTAATAGCCGATATAGCTACATTTAGTATTCCTATTATTCCATTAATCGGAGCCTTAGCGATTGCAACTAATCCATTGAATATTCCTCCGAATATTTCTTGTATGCCTTTCCAAGCCCTTTTCCAATCACCAGTGAATGCCCCTCTGATAAAATCAATAATTCCATCAAATATTAACTTGACAGAATCCCAAATATTTTTAACATTCGAGAAAAACGCATTTAGAATTTCCCCAAATATACCAAATTGTTCTGACCAATCCTTTGCGAATACACCTTGTAAAAAATCATCAACTCTCTGCAATATTCCCTGTATTTCATCGCCTTTTACCGCTATTAATGCAACCAGTGCAACAATTGCTGCTATTAGTAATACAATAGGGTTTGCCGCTATAAATGCCAATGCACTTCCTAGTGCCGGAAGGACTGTGCCAGACAAGAAACTAATTGTTGTTGCTAGCTTAGACATTAGAGTAAGTACTGGAGATACAGTGGCTAAAACTAATAAAATAGTTGTAATCATTTTTAATTGTCCTTCGTCGAGGCCTTTAATCCACCCCAAAATATTTTCGGCCACGTCTGCCAAGTCGTCCATGACCGGGATAAGCATTTGTGCAATTTCATTTCCAACTTCTGCAAAAGTCCCTGTTGCCTTAGCTTTTAGTTTATCTATCGAATCATTAAATTCGTTTGCACTGTCTAATGCGTCCTGTGATAGTATAAGACCGGCATTTTCCGCCTCTTCGCCTAATTGTTTTAACGCTTGACCTCCATCATCCACAATTCCCGTGAGGCTGTCTGCGGACTTGCCAAACAATGTCATCGCAATAATATCTCGTTCTGTTTCATTTTCTATTCTGGACAATGCTTGTACGGTTTCTTCGAACACTAAATCACTATCGCGAAAATTCCCGTTCGCATCCTTAACAGATATACCAAGTTTATCCCATGCTTCAATAACATCTTTCGATGTTGAATCCATGTTTTTTTTCATTTTCTTTGCAGATGATACAATATCTTCAAGGGATACATCTATCCTATCTGATGCATACTGCCATTTTTGTATCTGTTCTGTAGAAAAGCCAGATTGTTTCGCTAGCGTATTTAAGTCGTCTGCTGCCACGCCTGCCTGTACGGCCATTCCTGCAAGTCCTGCAACTGCACCACCTGCAGCCAAGGATATTCCTTTTGTTTTGCTTGCTAGATTGCTTGTTGACTGAGCAAATTTGTCCGCTTCTCCTGAAATTTTCGAAAGAGTTGCATTACTTTTCGTTGCAGTTTTTTCGAGTTCTTCTAACTGCTGTTCTGTTGCGACAATCTCTCTCTTTAAAGCGTTATACTGCTTCTCACTGATTTCTCCGTTTTTGAATTGCTCTTGTGCCTGTTTTTCTGCTTGTTTAAGAGAATCTAATTTATCTTTTGTTTGTTCTACTTGTTTACCAAGCAGTTGCTGTTTTTGGCGTAATAATTCGGTGTTCGTAGGGTCTAATTTTAGCAATCTTTCAACATCTTTAAGGTCTTTTTGAGTGGAGTTTATTTCTTTGTTCACTCCCTTTAACGCTTTCTCTAACCCAGATGTATCCCCGCCAAGTTCGATTGTTATACCTCTAATCTTTGTAGACATTACTTTCCACCTCCAAAAAATGCTCTCATGCTTCCCGGTTCTGCTTTAATAGCGTATTTTTCATGGTCGTTTGCTTTTTCCGTCACCATGTCATACACCATTCCTACAGTCATCTGGTCCAAATCCTCTGTGTGCAGTCCAAGTTCAGCGCATCGGAGCATAAATATAGCCCCGTTAGGTTCTCTATCCCTCGGGGCTACTGCTTTTTTGGCACAGATGTTGTCTTTTCATTCTTGCCCCACAACTCTAGTATGTGTGGCATAATTTCATATACGGAAAACATTTCAAATCCG
>JAZRKC010000084.1:0-3243 GCA_045646155.1 Saccharimonas sp. (SeqCode) | reverse complement strand
GTCGAGAGGGTATAATGAAAAATATGTCAGATTATATTAATCCGGATGATTTCATAATTACGCGTAAGCGCAAAAAATATAAATTCGCTAAATTCAAAAATAGCCAAATTTGTTACGAAAAAGATGAATGGACAAAGCGACAAGTTGATGTTGTGGAAATTGGTGCGGGAACAGGGTTGTTTTTGGTAGAACTAGCATCCAAACATCCAGAAAAAACCTTTGTTGCAATAGATGTAAAAGGTGATAGGTTGCAAAAAGGTGCGTATGAAGCCGAATCTCGAGGGCTAAAAAATATATTTTTCGTCAGAGCTCGCGCAGATCAAGTAGATGAATTGTTTTTGGAGCAATCTGTTAGTGAGATTTGGGTTACATTTTCAGATCCATTTCCAAAGCGTAGAAGCGCTGGACGTAGGTTGTCTAATGCTGTGTTTTTGAAAAAATACAAGAAAATATTAACATGCGATGGTGTTTTGAGACTAAAACACGATAATATTGATTTTTTCTGCTATAGTTTGGAACAAATCGTCTCAGAAGGTTGGAAAATAGTAGAGCTATCGTTTGATTTATACGACTCGGATTTGGACGATGAATACAAAATTATGACAACATATGAAAAGCGCTGGACGGACGAAGGGCGTATAATAAACTATGTAACAGCTAGGAGATAATATGGAAATAAATAAGTATGAAGAAATTGCTTTATCAACTTTGTGTGATGGACATGATTTTGGCGAAATATCACCAAAATTAGTTGATCAAGTTTTTGGTCTAACAGGTGAAGCTGGTGAAGTGGCGGAAAAGTTTAAAAAAATAATTCGCGACAAAAAGGGAATTATTAATGACACCGACAAACAGGAAATAATGAAAGAATTAGGTGATGTTTTGTGGTATGTTACGACGGTATCGCATTTAATAGGCTCTTCTTTAGAAGAGGTGGCAAAAATGAATAACGATAAATTGCTTAGTCGCAAAGCTCGCGACAAGATTGCTGGCGACGGCGATAATCGTTAATTTGGACGAAACGTTCGGTTATGGCTATAATAGATATATAGCTTATGGAAAATTTATTGCTATTAGGATTGTCTCTTTATGTAGTAGCTCAAGGCGCTGGTCTTGCTACTAAATATGCCGAAAAAGTTGGCGAAGGTATGCATTTGCCGCGATATGTTGTCGGTTTTTTTGTAGTTTCATTTATATCGATATTACCAGAGACTTTTGTAGCTGTTATGGCAGCGCTAAATGGCGATCCAGTTTTTGGAATGGGTGCGTTATTAGGCTCAAATGTGGCTGATTTGACAGTAGTGTTTACTGTTTTTGCATTTGTTGCTGGTAAATCTGGTATACGTATAGATAAGAGTTTTTATCGCAAAATAATGATTTATCCAATATTTTTGATGATACCGATTATATTAGGTCTTGATGGTAGCTTTTCTAGAGAAGAGGGTATCGTTCTAATGCTAGTGGGATTAATATTTAGTTTCTCTGTATTTAAGAGGACAGTTGATACTGGTGGACGAGAGCATATGACTCATCGTGATCGTATATTAAACGTCATATTTTTGATAGGTAGTATGATAATGTTATTAGCTGGATCGCATTTTATAGTTAGCTCGGCGACTGATTTTGCTAACCACATAAAAGTACCTGCGATATTGATAGGAATTTTGATTGTTAGTTTGGGGACAACTATTCCAGAATTGTCATTTGGCGTAAAAGCTGTAAAGGCTCGTAATTACGGTTTGGCTATGGGCGACGTGCTCGGGTCAGTTTTGGCTGACGCTACGATGGTTATTGGTTTAGTAGCTGTAATTTCACCGTTTAGCTTCATGCCACGCGTTGCTTATATCGCTGGAGGGTTTATGATTGTTTCCTCGATAGTTTTGGTTATTTTACTCAGATCAAATTATAGACTGCGTCGCAAAGAAGGCATAATATTGTTAGCGCTTTGGATTTTTTATATTATAACCGAGCTTGTAGTTGCTAGTTTACCTTAGGCGACTGCGTATCCAGTCATCAATAGTACCAGCTCCCATAGCTATAACTAATTTACCATTAGAACGTGCTGATTCTATGTTTTTCCATAGATCGTCATCTAGTTCGGCATATTTGACTTTATTTTTGTTAGTTAGATTAGATGATAATTCTTTTGGGGTTAATATTTCTAGATTTGGGTTTTCCCGCGTTAGATAAGTGGGCAGCCAATAAATTTCCGAAGCAAGCTCCATGCAGTCGGTGTAATCATTTTTTAATTGATATTGTCTAACGTTTTGATGAGGCTGATAGATTAGTACGATATCATCAGACAATTCTCTTGCCATCTGTAGTGTTGAAGCGATTTCAATAGGATGATGGCCATAATCTGAATATAAATTATCTGCTAATTTCTCAAATCGACGTGTAGCGCCAGGAAAGTCATTGATAATTTCAATGATGTTGTCATCATGTATATTCAAAAATTCTAATGCTTTGGCAACCAAAGTTGCGTTAGCACGAGTGTATTTTCCAGGTAGATTGAAATTTACAATCTCTTTATCGTCGAGCACCCAAGAATTTTCTGGTAAGATAATTCCATTTTGCGAGTCGTGATTCCATAGTATAGTATGATTACTTTGTGAAATAAATTGATTAAAAGCTTCTATATAGAGTTGTTTGGTGGGGTAAGTATCTGGATGATCATAGTCAATCGAGGTTATTATCGATAGATAAGGGTCGAAATTTAGAAAATTACGGTCAAATTCATCACACTCATATACGAAATATTTTGAGTTTTTGGTGAATTTTCCACTTGGCCCGAATTTTATATTTGAGCCGATTGAGTAGCTAATTGGTATATTTAACTTTTGCAACACCCAAACAAGTATGGCTGTTGTTGTGGTTTTGCCGTGTGTACCGGCAACAGATAGTAATTTGAGGTCGTTTTCTTTGATGATATGATTTAGTAATTCATGTCTTTTGGTAATACGAATACCTAGATTGCGTGCAGTAACTAATTCTGGGTGATTATCTGGTAGAGCGGCTGTATGAATGAACCAATCAATATGATTTTGATTGTGTATGTTTTTTAAAAATTCGCCAGATTGATTATAGCTAATTTTTATATTAGTGCGCTCAAGCTCTGCGGTAGTTAAACTTTCTGTCAAGTCGCTGCCAAAAACATTATGTCCAGCATCACGAGCAATTTCCGCCAATGGTCCTAAACCTACTCCTCCAATACCACAGAAATATATATTCATAAGTTTAGTA
>JAZRKC010000083.1:0-2480 GCA_045646155.1 Saccharimonas sp. (SeqCode) | reverse complement strand
TCTGTAACAATTCCTTCTACGAAGTTCTTTTTCTTTTTTGTTATTCGTATAGTTACTTCTTCGTTTGGCAAGCCACACCAGACAAAAGCTTTGCGACCATCGTCTAATGTACCTAATGTTTGACCGCCGCCAACAATAGTGTCTAAATTCAAAGTTTCAAATTTGGGTGTTTTTTTACTCATCTATATTATTTTACTCTGTAATCGGGGCATAGAAAAGTATAATAATAAAAGTAGAACTATTACGGATTAATCATTTTTATAGTATGTTTAGCTATCTCGTATGATTCATCTGTTGGTATAACGATAATAGGTTTTGATTTCGTAGTTTGAGAAATAATTGATATCTTTGATGAATCTGTGTTTTGTGAATTTTTATCACCGTCTAGTATGAAATCTATATGAGTGAAATGAGCCATGATTCGTTTTCGCAAAATAGCGCTTCGTTCCCCTACTGTTCCTGTAAATACTATCATATCGCATCCGTTCATTGTAGCAACCATACTACCGATAGCTTTTTGAATGCTATGTACTAGCGTAGCCAACGCTAGGTGCGCCAAATGGTCTCCGTCTTTTTCTCGCTCAATTAATTCACGAATATCATCGCTTCCGCCTAGTCCTGACAAGCCACATGATTTGTTTAGATATTCATCAATTGACTGGTCGTCCATGTTCAGCTTTTGTTTTAGTGCACGTATAACATCTGCTGGTACTGTACCTGATCTAGTAGCCATGACAAGACCTTCATTTGGAGAAAATCCCATTGTAGTATCTATACTACGACCATGAAAGATTGCACTAACAGATGAGCCACTACCTAAATGGCAAACAACAACTTTTGAAGGCAATTTGCCGTTATTCCATAAGTTCCTGACGACTCCAGATAGTGATAATCCATGGTAGCCGAATCTTTTTATATCAAATAAATCTGCATCATGTATATTTATGCCGTAATTCCATGCGTAATTAGGTTTAGTTAAATGAAACGCGCTATCGCTGACGAAGACTATTGGTGTGTCGGGGAAATTTTTGCGTAGAGAATCGTATTCGTCTAAAGAGGCATCTATATGGAGCGGTGCAAGCTGTCGAACTTCTTTTAGGCGATTTATTACTTCATCATTCGCGACTCTATCGCTCGCAAAGAAACTTCCTGGAGCTACAATTCTGAGTCCTATTGACGATATCGTGTCATTATGTTTAATTAAATTCTCGTTATGTATTATATCTTTGAATATATTATCGCAATCTGGTAGTGTAATTCCGCTAGGTAGATTTATGAAATAACTGTCGCAATTTGGTTTTTTGACTGAACAGATAACCTTGTTGTCTAGTATTTCGAAATGTAAATTACCACGCAAAGATAACATGTTGTCATAAATTGCGTATTTGCGACTAGAGCTTCCAGGGTTTGATACGATTGTTATATTCATGATTATTAGTTAGTTTGACCGTGCCAATCTTCTTCGGCTGTTCGTTTTGTATTGCGTGCTGCTGGCCAAATCCATTCATCTATCGAAGGATTATCTATGCCGTTTGTGATTATGTAGTTTGTATTTTGCTGAATTTTTATACGATACTTAGCTATTAGATGCTCTGATTCTTCAAAAGGAATAATGTTAGATAGTCCTAATTTTCGAAAGGCGGCGATCGCTATGTCATAACGACTCGTTTCATTTCTGACATGCATATCAAATGGGGTTGTCGTTGAGCCTATTTCTTTGTATCCGCGCACATCAAATCTGGTGTGATTTGCATTGTAATTAAACAAAATTGATTTCAACGTTTGAGGATATCCGTGGAAGTTTATAATGACTGGTTTGTCTGTTGTAAAAATCTCATCAAACGTTTGTCGGTCTATCACATTTGAAATTGTCCCAAAACCCATCGTCGTCAATGAAGATATATTGACATAGCGGATTTTTGCTGATGGACATTCTGTTTTGACTATATCTATAGCAGCTAGAGTTTCTTTTGTAGGATAATCACCCGCAGATGCCATGATTATATCTGGATTTTCATCGCTTGCAAAATTCCAAATCATTAGACCAGATTCTATTTGTTTGCGAGCTAAATCTGTTGTCAGCCAGCGCGGCTCTACGGTTTTTCCAGCGACAATAGCGTTTATTTGACGAGTACTAGATAACATTTTTTCTAGAGTAATAATTGTACAGTTGCCGTCTGCTGGAAAATATATGTTACTGAAATTACTTTGTCGACGAAGTATATCATCTATAAAGCCGGGATTTTGATGACTAAAACCGTTATGGTCTTGTCTCCAGCCAGAGCTTGTTAATATATAATTCAGACTCGGAATTGTACCGCGCCAAGATATACCTCTACTCTGTGTTAGGAATTTCGCATACTGATCAACCATACTGCTAATTATCTGCAAGAAAGCCTCGTAGCTAGCGAACATAGCATGTCTACCCGTTAAGACATAGCCTTGTAATAAACCCTGTAGGTTATGTTCTGATAACATTT
>JAZRKC010000082.1:0-2208 GCA_045646155.1 Saccharimonas sp. (SeqCode) | reverse complement strand
AAAAATTAGTTCGGGACTAAATCAAGATGTAGTAGTAAAAATTACTGGAAATGTAAATTCACGAGACCGTGACGGAAATCTTATAGATGAAGCAAAGATAATAGCTGATGAAATAGATATGGTGTCTGATAAAGAATTATCTGAATACGAAAGTCATGGACGTAAAATGTCGGTTCCTACTGGTATGGCTGCGCAAAAAAAGAAGCAATATCCTAGTAAAAAGCAAGCTAACAATAATGCGAGCAACCGCACTATGACTACAACGAATAAAGACAACATTCCTAAGCCTAAGATAAAAATTCCAACAGTTTATATACAAATAGATAGTCCAAATGACCATGAGACGCTTTTGAACCTAAAAAAAGCCTGCAATCAACATCCCGGTGAGAGCGAGGTAATAATGGTGATCGGTAAGGATAAAGGCTCTGCTATTAGGCTCCCATTCAGGGTAGATTCTAATGACAGCCTAAACCAATTGCTGAGCGATATACTAGGTAAAGAAAACGTAAAAATTAAATAATAATTATACTATTCTAGCGCTAATTTATACATAGCAATGCCAGCAGCGATAGATACATTAAAAGATTCTTTTTTGCCATACATTGGAATTTCTATGATGTCGTCTACTTCGCTCAAAGTTTCTTGGGGTATACCGTGAACCTCTTCTCCTAATAATAAAGCTATTTTGTCGGGTGCTGTGTATTTTCTAATATCTATAGAGTCGTCAGATTGCTCAAGTGCAATAATTTTGTAGTTGTTGTTTTTCCAATACTGTAGATTTAAATTTTCGTTGTATTCAAATGGTACTAATTTTTCGGCATCAAGTGCTGTTTTGTGAATTTGTTCTGTAATTTTTTCTCGAATATGAGGTAATCTGGTGTCATTAGATATACTAGGGTATGGTGAATAGCCGCTCAAGATGATTTTTTTAATACCAAAACCTTCGGCTGTGCGAAAAATTGCCCCTATGTTATGAGTTGAACGTATATTGTGTGCTAATATAACAATTTCTTTCATAATATATAGTTTAACATTATCAAAAACATAAGTAATTTGATATACTAAAAATAATGAACGAAGAGGATGTAAAACGTCGACGTCGAGAGCAAGATGAACGCTCTACTGAGCAAAGGGCCTTATTGTTAGGTATACAATATTTAGATACTCGCGAGATTCAAGACACAATTCCTTTAGTAGAAGGATTAATGGAGATTGAACAGATGAGAAAAGACCACATGGTGCCATTAGTTGAAGGTGGCGGTGGTGTTGTTTATCAGTTTGGTGTTACGGCTCAAACTCCACAATCTACTATTCAGAATATAAGGCGAGATTATAGTGAACGTGGTGAGAATGTAAAGTTCTTCCTTATTAGTACGAGTGGATATAATGCATTAATGCTTAGGTATGATCCGCCGAAGAAGGTTGTTTATGAAGATATTACTATAGCTAAAGAAGGCGATAGTGATACGATTACAGAAGTTAGTAGGACATTAAACAGCGTTAGTTCAGAAGAGCTTTTTAATTATTTAATTAATCAAGCTGATAGATTAAATGTTAGTGATATTCACATAGAAAATGAAAGAGATTCTATACGCATAAGAATGCGCGTAGATGGTGCTTTACACCCAGTCGCATCGCTAGACAAGGGACGATACAGGGTTATTATGGGTGAATTAGCTAGTCGTGCTGGAGTAAGCAGTGCTTCAAACGAATCTCAGTCTGGGCATTTTCAAATGATGGTGAATAGTGATATGGATTCTCATATGTTGAATATACGTGTCGAGACTGTTCCAACATTGTATGGTATGGATTCTGTTTTACGATTGTTTAATTTTGATGAAGCGATGCTGAATCTTGATTTATTAGGTATCTCGCCGGAACATCGTAAAGAGATAGATGATATAATTAGTCATCCTTATGGCCTTGTTATGATTGTTGGTCCAACTGGATCTGGCAAATCTACTACTTTGTATAGTATGTTGAATGCACTCAATACAACTAGTCGTAAAATAATTACTCTAGAAGACCCTATTGAATATGGTTTGACAGGAATATCGCAAATCCCAATTGATACAACTCATGGACATAATTTTGCAGATAGTTTACGAAGCGTTCTTCGATTAGACCCAGATGTTGTTATGGTTGGAGAAATTCGCGATAATGATACAGCCCGTACAGCTATACAAGCGTCTATTACCGGACATTTGG
>JAZRKC010000081.1:0-8771 GCA_045646155.1 Saccharimonas sp. (SeqCode) | reverse complement strand
AGCCGCTACCGGAGATAACATCATAGCTATAATATCCTGCATACTAATCTCTCTACTAGCCCTAGTATTATGCACCCTATACCTAATAAAGAACAAAAACAACAAACACAAGAAATACAACAAAGGTATCCTATCCCTATTTGCTCTATTCATCATAGCCCCAGCCATGATACCAGTGGCAGCTTTGGCTACAACTAATGATGTCCTACTACCTATTTATATATCTAGTAATGTAGATTTAGCCCAATACCACAAAGTCTCCTTTGATACAGACGGTGGTACTCCATCTATTCCAGATATGGACGTTAAGCATAATGAAACCATAACCCAACCAGCAGACCCAACCAAAGATCACTACACCTTCAAAGGCTGGCAACTAAACAACACAGACTACAACTTCTCTGCGCCAGTTACTGGGGATGTTGTTTTGAAGGCGAAGTGGAATCCAAAAACCTACACAGCAACCTTCAAAGACGGCGATAACGTTATCTCTACTCAAACAAAAGAATACGGCGAAACATTCACAGCTCCAACAGATCCAACCAAGACAGGTTATGTCTTCGTTGAATGGCAGTTGAATGGCTCGGCTTATAACTTTAGTGCTCTAGTCACAGGAAATATAACATTGACTGCTAAATGGCGAGCTGCTAAATCTACGTTAAGATTAAGTGGTCCAGAGATGATGACAAAGATGAAGCAGTTTGCAGATCCGAGCGCTGGTATCACGATCGACACTTCGTATGGCATATATGACGACAATGTTACGGGTTTTGTCAGAGCAAATGAAGCCCAATATGACGCTATCAAGGCTTCCTTAACTAGCGATAACATAGTTTCAACTAGCACTTCTCTAGCCGCGACCTATATGTGGTTTGATGATGTGACCGGCACTATGTATTACTACACGGAAGCCGAAAAAGTATACATAAGTGGCTCTATGGAAAAAATGTTCGCAAGATTCAATAATTTAAGCGATTTAAGTGGTCTTCAAGGCTTTGACACGTCTGGAGCTACGGATATGAACAGGTTATTCCAAGATGGCAAGTCAATTACTGATGATATCTTGCAATATATAAAAGATTGGGATACGTCTAATGTCATAAATATGGCTTATATACTTGGGTCACCGGTTGAAGGGCGTGGAAATCAAATAACAACACTTGTGCCTTTAGAGAATTGGGATACATCCAACGTAAGAAGCTTTAACCAAGCATTTAAGAATATGAGGCAATTAACAAATATAGGTGAGGAAGTGGATGATCCAGGAAATCCAGGAGAGAAAATATATACTGGATTAGGAAAATGGAATGTAGGGTCTGTAGGATATTATAGCGAGGCTGATGCAGGCTTTACGGATTATTCTAACGATAACTCAGGATTTTACCAAATGTTTAATGGCTGTACGATTTTAAATGATGCAAAAACAATACAGGGCTGGAATATTACAAATGCAGTCAATTCAGCTGTAGCTGCGGGCAAAAATAGAAATTGGGGATTCCGATATATGTTACAACATACTGGCGCAATAACTGGCCAACCCCAGTTTAAGAAATGGAAGGGCTCATGGGATTCCACTGGAACTTATAATCCAGATGTGAGTGCGACGTAGGCTATATAAGCTAGCTATAAAACTTATACGAGTAACGAATCTAGACCTAAGACAGATGGACTTGTTGACAAAAATAAGCATATGTGTTATCATAAAAGGGTAGGTCGTTTAGACTTATAGAACTTTTAGAAGATGTGCTAGAACCAACCAAGAGGAGGATACCATGGCAGAGACTGTCAAAATGTGCGACATGACTTTGTCTATCGCTGCTAATGTGTTCGAGATGTTGAATCGTGGCCGAGTAAGGATGATGTTGGACGATAATTGTAAAGAATACATCGTTACAGACATCGAACCAAAGGATTTAATTTATCCAGAAGGCTGGTACTATGCAAAAGGTTGTTTCCGTAACACGAATTTATCCAGTACGGAGGACAATCACTGCGAAGTAGAGATGAGAACATCTGATGGCAAAGGATGGTATGAGCTAGCTAAGTATTGTACGCTTTATGATAATAAGTTTAGAGTACGTCCCTAGCTGGCTGAAATACCGCACTTTTGGAAAAACTAGCACAATACGCCCCGACCTTCATACAGCCAGTATGAGTAAAGTCGGGGCTATTTTTATTGATGACCTTTCGATTGTGGCCTAGAGATTAATATCACTAGATTTAATGATTGAAACTGCTTTTTCTAGCATTTCTTTGTTATTCTGATGAGTTAGTAATTTTCTAGCATCATCGATTGTAAGCCATAAATTCTCAAAACCTTCATCTTCTTCGTGCTGTTCTCTGTTTGGAGATGCTTCCTGGCTTTTGTCATTTAGGGCTAATATAAAATAACTTAATTCTTTATGGTAATGATTACCGTTTTCATCAAATTCATAAGAAAATGTATCAATTGGTGTAATAACATGGGTATCGTAACCAGTTTCTTCTGCTATTTCACGCACAGCAGTCTGTTCTTCGGTCTCGCCTTCCTCGATAGTTCCTTTCGGGAATACTATTTCATTATAGGGTGGCCCTACTTTTATGGTTAATATCTTGCCCTCAGAAAACACAATTCCTCCAGCAGACCGTTTATAGATTGTATCCATACTATAATTATACTGCACAACAACACATTGGGCAGGGCTCTACCCATAGTAAAAATTGCCTAGACTTAAAAGCCTAGGCAATTGAAAGGTAGACAGGACCTATTCGCCGTCGCTACGATGTTTGTCGTGACTAGCAATCACCACAGTGGCATTCGAATAATTGAATGACACCTTCGCGGATCTCGGTACTGTAATAGGCTTCAAATCCGTATTTGTTGTAGCTTGAGCTTCACCAAAGAAGTCCTAGAATTAACGGACAAGTTAGAAGCCGCAGGCTATAATGTCCTACTCCCGAATGGCGTAATTAATAAATTGTACGAGAAAAACGGATTTGATCCTATAAAAGCTAAAATAGAAACCAATGCCATAAAAGCACATATCGAAAAGATAAAGGAATGTGACATCGTCTTAGTTTGTAATTATACAAAGAATAATATAATAAATTACATTGGCGCTAATACTTTCCTGGAAATTGCATTTGCGCACTATTACAATAAGCCTATCTTTGCACTTAATCCCCTACCAGACCAACCTTATATTTATGATGAAATTATGTCTTTTGATATAAAAGTTCTGGATAACGACATAGCGAAGCTAGACAAAAAGTAATATGATATATACCAGTAAGTAAGTTTATTGGATATGAAATAGGGTATAAACTAACAGACAAATTCATAGGGGTAAAACAGCACTTTTTACCCCATTTTTCGTGTAAAAATGATGTAAAATAGCACTCTAGAACCTACAAGGTACTTAACAGAAATCTACTACTAAAAAATCGGCTAGAAAGCCGAATTTATATCTGGTGGGGGTGGCTGGAATTGAACCAGCGACCAACAGGTTATGAGCCCGCTGCTCTAACCGCTGAGCTACACCCCCAGAGGTTACTTGTATATTATAGCGCATATTTATAATTTCATCTATAATAAAAATGATGATATTTGCAGATTTTTATAAAAAAATGAGATATTTTTGCCGTAAATACGCAAATATGAATAATTTTGCGTTGATTTTTATTGTTTTTGTCTCGATTTGCTTTGTCTGTGGAACGATATCTACTATTGATATGAATTTTGGTGCGCAAAAACGCCTAGATGACTTGAAACGAAAAGAAAAGTTAGTAGAACTTGAAGTTGCTATGCAAGAATATGAGAAAAACTACTACAAAACTGATGAATATAAAGATTTGGCGGCTCGTCAAAAGTTGGGATTAGCTTCTCCTGGCGAAAAAGTTCTAATATTGCCGGCAAATAGCCCAGAGGTGAAACGAGAAATTGAGCTAGAGCAAAGTAAACAGCTCAAGACAGAAAAAACAGTTAGAGCTGATGTGAGCAATTTTCAGCAGTGGATTGACTTTTTGAGTGGCAAAAACGCATCCCAGCTAAAAAATGATGCAAGTTAGATATATTTACATGTTGTAGTTAAGTATGTTATAATATAAAGGTAGTACCGCGGGGTGGAGCAGCCTGGTCAGCTCGCTTGGCTCATAACCAAGAGGTCGCAAGTTCAAATCTTGCCCCCGCTACCAAGAAAGGCTTTTCAGTTTTTGAAGAGTCTTTTTTAGTCGGTAATATTATGGCGATTTTTGTAATATGTAGTTAAAACGAATGTGAAAGTGAGAAACGATGAAACAAGAATCACAATATCCTAATGCATACTACCGGGTATCAGTGAAAGCTGTGATTAAAGACAATAACAGCCGTGTGCTACTTGTTAAAGAACATAATGGCTATAGAGTACTTCCCGGTGGCGGAATTGATCACGGTGAATCTGTTCAAGATGCTATAGAGCGCGAACTGATAGAAGAGATAGGCAAAGGAATAAGGATTAAAAACGCCACTAATATCGGAGTGAAACCATTTTACACTCGCACGCACAAGGCATGGTTTATGTGGCTCATTTTTGATGTAGTACTTCATGATATCAACTCGATAAAAACTTCAAGTAGTGTTGAGTTTGTCGATATCGAAACACTAAAGGAATCTCCTCACGAATCAGAGAGAAACTTATATTCACTCCTAAAAACTAATGAGAAGCTCTGTTGAAATCGTACAAAAGATTGTAATATCTCTACATCAGAGCGCTGTGGGTTGCGTACAAGACTTCATTTATAGTGGTTTCGCCGCGCAAAACTTTGATTAATCCGTCGGTTCTCATAGTGACAAAGCCCTCTTTGATTGCTTGAGATTGAATTTGCTCGCTAGTTGCGTTTGCTATGATGAGTTTTTGTATAGATGGCGATACGCTCAAACTTTCGAAAATGCCAATCCTACCTTTGAATCCAGTATGTCTACACTTGCTACACCCCTCTGGATTATGCGTCCATAGTGATAAAATAGTTGATTTATCGGTAGATAATGGAACATCTACTCCGACTTGTTGATTTGCGGCCTGTTTTTCTAGGTTGTGTATGTAGGAAAAATCTTGGTCTTTGGATAGATTGAATAATTTTATGATTTTGTTTATTTCTTGCTGATTTGGTGTGTATTTTTGTCTACAATTTTGACAAAGTTTTCTTGTTAATTTTTGGCTAATTACAGAGCGTAGTGTGTTAGCTAGCAAAAATGGCTCAACTCCAGTATTTGACAGATGTGCTAGGCAGGTAGAAGCGTTATCAGAATGAAGTGTACTAAACAATAGTCTACCAGTTAGGGCAGATTGGATACCTAATTGCATTGTTTCTTTGTCGCGCATTTCTCCGACCATTATGATATTTGGATCTTGGCGTAATATGGCGCGCAGTCCGCTAGCAAAAGTCATACCAACTTTTTGATTTATCTGGGTCTGATTGACTCCAGGTATTTTGTATTCTATAGGGTCTTCGATAGTAGCAATATTTACATCTGGATTATTCAGTGAGCTCAATATAGAAAATAAAGTTGTCGATTTGCCACTACCGGTTGGTCCGGCTAATAATACCATGCCGTTTGGCTGTGTTGCTGATTTGGCGATTGTCTCTAGAGCTTGCCCCCAGCAACCTAATTGAGATAGAGTAGCAGACTGATTTGATTCGCTCAAAACGTGCATGACGATTTTTTCGCCGTCGGCAATTGGAATTGTGGATACGCGTAGCGTGAATTGCTTTTCTGATACATTTAGCTTTAGATATCCATCCTGTGGAATGCGATGTTCGTTGATTTTTAGATTAGCCAGGGTTTTTATGCGGCTGACTAGAGCTTTCATGGCGCCACGAGGTAGCCTATCGATTTCTTTTAATTTGCCGTGTATTCGATAGCGTATTTGAGTAAAATCCTCTCTAGGTTCGATGTGAATATCTGTTGCCTCTGAATCAATAGCATACTCTAATAATGAGCTAACAGTTTGCGCTATTGGCGAATCGTCTTCGTATGAAGAAAAAAGCTTCTTTAGATTAGCGTTGTAAATAATCTTGTCGTGCTCGTTTGATGTCTGCATAATACTTACGTTTAATTATACAGTATTTTGTGTTATTTTTCATCAAGCTAAAGCTATATTGGAATTATGATAAAAATATGATATAATAAAAAGAGTGAATATACATATATCTAGCGAAGATGATATGCTAAATTTAGGCAAAAAAATCGGCTCTGCTTGTAGTGGTGGCGAATTTATAGAGTTGATTGGCGACGTAGGTGCTGGTAAGACGACTTTTACTAAAGGTTTAGCGTTAGGAATGGGTATAAAAGAAGAAATCCAGAGTCCGACTTTTACTATTAGTAGGATTTATGATTCTGATGATAATGATTTGACTTTGATGCACTATGATTTTTATAGATTAAGTGACGCTGGTATTATGTACTCTGAATTGAATGAATCTGCAAGCAAAAAATCCGCGGTAGTGGTCGTAGAATGGAGTGATATAGTTAGCGATGTTTTGCCAAAAGATAGGTTGATTATAAATATAAATTACAGAGCAGATGATGGACGTGATGTAATAATTACATCAAATGGCAACAAAAGCCAAAAAGTTATGGAGGCTGTGAAAATATGATAATTCTATGGGATAGTTCGGACAAAGTTGTTCGCGGGGCGATTGTTAGCGATGAAAAGAATATAGATTTTGAATGGAATGCCGATCGTACCTTGGCGCGTGATATGTTGGCGTATTTGAGGGAATTATTAGATAAACAAGGTTGCGATTTTTGTGATATATCAGGTATAGGAATATTTCGTGGCCCAGGTAGCTATACTGGGCTCAGGATAGGAATGGCGGTTTTGAACACTATTGCGGATAGTGAAAAAATACCAATTGTTGGCGCAATGGGTGATAATTGGCGGGAAGAAGCACTGAAGCGTTTGAGGGATGGTCAAGATGACAAGATAGTCTTGCCTGAATATGGCGGGGAAGCGAATATCACATTACCTAGAAAATAACTTGCCGATATGTACAAAAAAGATATATAATACAAGTGTGCTATTGCTTTTTATAGCCAATTTTAAATAATTGTTTTTTGATTTATATATGATTAATTAGATTGAGCAACGATTGATTCGTTTGACTTAATCTTTTGTCGGAAAGGAACGAAATGTTACAAGCAATAATTGCCGCATTTTTAGGCATTGCTGGTGGTATAGGTGGAAAAATCATCTATGATAGGCAGCGTACTGCTAGCGCAAAGCATGGTGCAGAAAAAATCATCGCACGAGCTGAGACAAAAGCTAGCGATATTATCATAAAAGCAAAAGATGACGCATTGAAGCTCGAAAATGAGCGTCGTCGAGAGATGCAAAAAATCGAAAATCGTTTGGTAGATCGTGAATCTGCACTAGACAAAAAGCTGGACGAACTAGATAAGCGCACAGAAAAATTGAGACGAGAAGAAGACGAAGTCGAATCTTTAAAGGCGGAAATTCGAGATATTCGTGTCAAGCAACAGGAAAAACTAGAAAAAATCGCTGGACTAAAGAAAACTGATGCCGCTGATAAATTGATGAAAATGACCGAGCGCGATATCAAGAATGATTTAATAGGCTTGATTTCAAAAATGCAAAAAGACGCAATTGATGACGCAGAAGAGCGTGCGCAACTTGTGATTTTGACTGCAATGGAACGTATGGCTAGCGAAGTGGCCGCTGATCGTACTGTAACTGCAGTTAAATTGACTGATGATGAAATGAAAGGTCGTATTATCGGTAAAGAAGGCAGGAATATACAGGCGATGCAGCGCGCTACTGGTGTTGATTTCTTGGTTGATGATACTCCTGGTATGGTGGTTCTATCCAGCTTTGATCCAATTCGTCGACAAGTAGCAAGGTTAGGGCTAGAGATGCTAATGAAAGATGGACGTATACATCCTGGACGTATCGAAGAAGTATTTGCAAAGGCTGAACGCCAAATTGAAAAAGAAGTTACTCGCGCCGGCGAAGACGCTGCTCGTGAAGTTGGCGTAGCTGGTATACCAAAGGAATTATTGCAATTGCTAGGGCAATTGAAATTCCGTACTAGTTATGGGCAAAACGTATTGTTACATTCTACTGAAATGGCTCATATGGCAGGTATGATTGCAGAGGAAATTGGCGCAGATATACGTACTACAAAGATTGCAACGCTATTGCATGACGTAGGAAAAGCTGTCACTCACAAGGTAGAAGGTAAGCATCATCATATTGGCGCAGAATTAGCGCGCAAGGCTGGCTTGAGCGAGGAGATTGTTCATGCTATCGAAGCTCATCATGATGATATAGAGGCAACTACACCAGAGGCCTTGATAGTTAGAGTCGTAGACGCTATTAGTGCGGCTCGACCAGGTGCGCGTAATGTTAGCGCTGAGAATTTCGCTGAACGTATGCGTGATTTAGAGAACGTAGCAACTAGCTTCCCTGGTATAGATAAGGCTTATGCGATAAGCGCTGGCCGCGAGGTTCGTGTGATTGTCAAACCAGAAAATATTGATGATTTGTCGGCTATAAAGCTTGCTCGCGATATAGCAGACAAGATTGAAAGCACGATGCAATATCCGGGTACTATCAAAGTTAATGTCATACGAGAAACTCGTGCAATTGAGTTTGCTAAATAATGGTGAGAAAATTTACACCTGAAGAAACGGCTAAATGGTTAGAAACACTAGATCGTCGTGTTTCGAGCGCTAGTGCTTGGTTAACTACGCCAAGTGGGGAGTTATTGATAGTGAAGTCCGACTATAAGCA
>JAZRKC010000080.1:0-6860 GCA_045646155.1 Saccharimonas sp. (SeqCode) | reverse complement strand
TTGTAGTTGTATTGGATGTTTATACTATCGTTGGAGTTATCATCAGAAATAGACTCTATTCTGTATTTCTTGCCATCGGTGTTTTCTAGGACTAGTTTGTAGGTGATGTATTCACCAACATTGTTGAATTGGAGTTTTGGTCTTAGTTCTAGGTTGCCTATACCATCGTCTAGAATAGTGATGGTTGGGCTTTTGTCTTCTATACTTAGAGCTTTTTGTTGTACAGACAGGGCTGATGCGTTAGTTGTACTAATGAATATAGTTAGTACGGAAAATAGGATTATTCCTAGGAGTTTTTTTCATCACCCTTTTTGCACTCACAGTTATATTAAAATTATTATGGTTATCATTATTTAGTATATAGGAGATTGAGGGGAAATGGAAGAGATGAAAAAAGAAATAGCATTTTATCTAAATATGCCGTGTTTTTTGGTTCCGCTAAACTCTAATAGCAATTCCTTTTGCTTTTTAGAAAGTTTCGTTGGAGTATCAACAATAATACTGACAATATGCGCCCCGCGCGTTTCACTGCGCAAATTTGGCACACCATGACCAGATAATTTAAAGTCTGTGCCGCTCTGAGTGCCGGCTGGGATTTTCATTGTTACAATACCATCAACTGTTTCGACATCAATCTCTGTACCGAGCGCAGCATCTACCATATTCACATGCTCTTCGCTCAATATCAGATTGCCTTCGCGCGTGAACTTTTTGTGCGCCTTGACACGAATATGAACATACAAATCACCCTTTTGGCCACCACTAATAGCTTCGCCACGATTTCTCAGACGAATCGTAGCACCATCATCGATACCAGTGGGAATTTTAACCGTAATATCTTGTTCCCTGCGCTCAACGCCAGCGCCACTACAGACGCTACACTTCTTTGACGGAACCTTACCTTTGCCATCACAAGTTGTACAAGCATCGGCCTGTTGTACGGGGCCAAACATCGTATTCATGATACGTACATATTGCCCAGAGCCTTTACACATCGGACATGTATCCATAGAAAAACCAGGTTCAGCTCCAGAACCCTTACAATGATGGCATTCGTCATTTAGGTTCAAAGATACTTTGACATCTTTGCCAAAAACAGCCTCCTCGAACTTTAAAGTCACACGAGTTTCTACATCTCGACCACGCTTTGGCGATTGTCCACCAGCTCCACCAAAAAATTGGCTAAATATATCGCCAAACGCTCCACCACCAAAGTCAAAATTAATATTTTGGCCATTGAAATTAAATCCTTCAAACGGATTTCCGCCACCAGCGCCACCGCCAACACCAGCATGTCCAAATTGATCGTATCGTTGGCGTTTCTGTTTGTCCTTTAGTACATCGTACGCCTCATTTATCTCTTTGAATTTAGCTTCATCTCCGCCTTTGTCCGGATGATATTTTACCGCTAGTTTGCGAAAAGCCTTTTTTATTTCATCATCACTGGCCGTCTTTGAGACTCCAAGTATCTCATAATAATCACGTTTTGTTGTCATATCTAATGTCAATTATAAGTAATTAGCACTCTATTTGCAAGAGTGCTAATCATCTCCTCTTATTATACGTGACAAGTTTACAAAAATTTGCTAAAATATATTAGTGTCGTAATCTGACATCACATGGCGGATTTAGCTCAGTTGGTTAGAGCGCTGGATTGTGGCTCCGGAGGCCGTGGGTTCGAATCCCATAATTCGCCCCATATTATCCTAGTGCTACTAGGATTTTTATTTTGCTTATTTATATGGATCGTATTTGCGAGATTCTGGCTCAGTGAATTTGATTTTTTTCGCTATAGAAGTGTTTTCACTAGATTCATTTCCATCACCATCAGAATCTCTCCTCTTAGCATAAGTAGCTTTTTGACGACCCATCTCCTCTGATTGGCTAGAATTAGCCCTACCTCTACCGTCTGGTATATTGTGGTTATTTTTTATCGCTTTTATGATGTCGTCGATATATTTACGTCGATTGTTGGACTTTTTCTTGCGATTACGATGCGCTATATTTTTATATTCGTGAATGACACCGGCAAGCATGTAATTACCTATAAATTGTCTCTGTTGTTCTATCTTTTGTCTCTCTTTGAACGATGAAGTCGTAGAGCTTCCAGTTACATTATCACCCTTGACCAAACCACTCGAATGGAATTGTTTCGCCTTTGAATTAAATGTAAATCTAGACCCCTTAAATGCCATGTCTTTATTATATTACAATCAAGTGATATAATTAAATAGCACGCGGGTGTAGTACAGCGGTTAGTATACAAGTTTTCCAAACTTGGGATCGGGGTTCGATTCCCCGCACCCGCACCAGTGTTTATAAACAGCCTCTTTAAGAGGCGTTTTTCATCTGTCTAGTAAGGGTCGTTTCCACTATTTCGTACCAGTTTCTAGAACGTAATGCAGTTTCGGACCGTTCTTCTTGCAGATTGATGAGACACTCCTTGAGTTGTGCTGACTTCTTTGCGTAGTCATCAGATGAAATAACTCCGTCCGCTAGCAGGTCCAACAAACGGTCTAGTTGCCTCTGTGTGGCGAAAATCTAAGGGGCGATTAATCTCTTAAATATGATATAATAGAGATATGAGTAAAAACGAAGAAATCCTAAGTTTTGTAGATTCTAACCTCAAGCTTGAGGGGATGAGGCTTTCTGCGCGCGAAAAAAAGACTATCATGAATTGTTTGTCCGGCAAAACTCGTTTTGATGATGCTATTTCTAAAGCCTTTGCTAAATACAGGAAGACTACCGCTTAATGGCGTCTTCTCTACTATCATACGAATACGAACGAGATGACTATTACTGCTACCCAGATAGTTCGGTGCTAAAGAACGAGCTCGGCATCAAGGATGAAAAGGAATTAGCTGAAGCCGAGCAGGAGATTACTTCTCTAAGAATCGCTAAGCTAGATAGCGAGCCATTAGAGGGGGAGCTAGATTTTGATTATGTAAAGCGCATCCATAAGTACCTGTTTGAGGGCATCTATGAATGGACAAGAGAAACTCGCCGAACAGATATTAGTAAAGGTAATATCTTCTGCCAGCATGAGCTAATAGAAGTAAACGCAGAGGCTCTATTTAATCAGTTAAAATCCGAGGGCTTTTTAGTCGGTCTAGACGAGGGAGATATTGCTGTAAGATTGGCTTATTATCTTGGAGACATCAACACTATCCACCCATTCCGTGAGGGTAATGGTAGAGTACAGCGTATCTTCATTAGAGAACTCGCATCAAGAGCCGGTTATTTAGTTAATTTTGATGGTGTTACGCCAGAAGAGATGATTAAGGCTAGCGATGCGGCATTTCATCATAACTACGAGCCAATGGAAGCTATTATAGCTAAATCCATCAAAAAGAAGCATCTTGGTTAACAGAGTCAGCAAACTAAATTACTCATCACCGCAGCGATGACGAGGGCGATAATTGCGAAGCCGAAAATAGTTCCGAGCCATTTAAAAATTTTCATTTTTTTCGGAATGTAGGGTTTTAAGTTTTCCGTATGCGGTATGTCCCAAGCCTTAGTATATCCAACCCAATACCAATCGACGAAAAATCGGTCAAATAGACCCATGATATACATAATTAATAGACTTTGGATGAAAATATCGAGAAAAGTTTTGGCGCCGTTTATGTAGCAAACCATTAGTGGAACTAAAATAAAACAAGGTAAGTATAAAACTATGATTGATATGATGGTCTGTTTCTTGATGGCTTTTTTAGTGGTGTAGCCGAGTTTGATGGCTTTTTCTTGGACATCTTTTTCATAAAATACGGTGAATTTTTCAGGGCCGTTTGCGATGCCGATGACGCAGAAAATTAGGAGAATGAAACATAGGACGATGCCTTCTATAAGAATTAGTGCTGGCAACATGACTTTATTATAGCATATACAGATTTTTCACTAAAACTTTTCGCGTGGTAAGGTGCTTCAATATACTTCAGAAGCGCATCGTCAGCAGATGTCGCTATAAACTAATATAGCTCGCTTAATGGATGTATTTAGCCGCTCGTACTTCTCTTTGTGCGGTTTATCATCAACATCTTTGAGGAGCATTTGAGCAAGAGTATTTTGTACTAGCGCGCCCTGCGGGCTTGCTTGCGAGCCCTCTGGGCATCGCAGGAGACATCAAGAGAAAAAATGGGAATATCCTTACCGGAGGAGATGAAGCGGGAGAGGAGCGGGCGCCCCTGGAGTTACACTATCATTTAATTAAAATTCTATCTATTGAAAAATATAATGGGACTAACTATGGTATAATAAGAGAGTGCGAACTCTATAGAGAATACCACACCAATCAATCATGAATGTGCCCCGATAGCTCAGCTGGATAGAGCAGAGGACTTCTAAGCCTAAGGTCGCAGGTTCGAACCCTGCTCGGGGTACCATCATTGAAAAATGAAGGAATTATTTATCACGCTTTAGGCGTGTTTTTTCGTTCACAATATTTTATTTTCCAAAACAAATCAACAAAAAAAGAGCAGGTTTAAACCCTGCTCTTTTTGATACTATTTCCCGCAATAATTACGGCGTTGTTGTCGGCGTATTTGGGATATAAGAACCGCCATTCCAAGAACCGCCAGGTTCATATTCAGAAAACTCTGGCTTAGCCTCTATTGATGGAATATTACCCAACATGTTCACAAACGCTGAATTTTTAGATACTACTTTATTATTTACTTTCTTACCAGCAAGACCTGCCTCATGGAAAGACGTAACTGCATAATTGATATTCCATCCTGCAATCGCTGATGCATCATTCAATGAGGTGCAGCGATTGAACATTTGCTCAAAACCTGTGTTGTCATTTGGCTGCGTAAAACTAGAATCGTCGTAGTAACCTACCGATGATACAACCCAGTCTTTTATTCCGCTTATATCTGTTAAGTCGGTGTTGTATTTAAATGCTTGGTTAAAGCTTCTTACATTAGAAACATCCCAACTACTCAAGGAATCAAGCTTAGTGATATTTGGGGATTTAGCTTCATCATTGCCACCAAAGATCCAGGCCATATTTATAACATTAGATGTATCCCAATCTTTTAGATTTTCTATACTAGTATCGTCTATCGATCCACAATCCTGAAACAACCTATTCATATCTGTCGCGCCAGATGTATCAAAATCTTTAAGACCACTTAAATCACTTAGATTATTAAATCTAGCAAACATCTTTTCCATCGAGCCTTCTATATATACTTTTTCCGCTTCCGTATAGTAGTACATTGTGCCATCAGTATCATCAAACCACATATATGTTGCAGTTAATGAAGAGCCTGTTGAAATTGTGTTGTCGCTAGTTAAGGAGCTCTTGATTGCGTCATATTGAGCTTTATCTGCTCTCACAAAGCCTTTGACTTTATCATCTGATGTTGTATATGAATTGCCATCTGTTATGCCATCGCTCGGATTTGCTATCTGTTTTATCTTCGTTCTCATTTCATTTCCGTCAAGAGCTAAGGTTGATTTACCAACTTTCCATTTAGCGGTCAATGTTATATTTCCTGTAACTGGAGTAGAGAAATTATAATCCGCGTCATTCAGCTGCCACCCTTCGAATATATAGTCGTCTCTGCTTGGATCGGCTGGCGCAGTAGCTAATTCACCAGATCTTACAGTCTGACTTTGCGGAGCAGGAGGTGTTCCACCATTTAAGTTAAATCCGACAGTAAAGAGTTCAGTCCATATAGCAGCGTAATTACGGTTTCCGTATGAGCCCAAAGGAATAGTAACATTCTTGGTCGTGCTAGATAGCCCAGTACCAGTCCAACCATCAAAGTCAAAGCCTGTCCTAGTTGGATTGTTTAAAGTAAAGTTAGGTGTTTCTATATTATAGCTACCAGGGTTTGTTGCGTCACCGCCATCAAGATTATATGTAATGGTATATTCTACTGGTGTCCATTTAGCTAATAATTCAATATCTGTATCACCTACAACATAACCTGCTTCTACCTTAGTAGTACCAAGATACCAACCATCAAAGGTGTAATGCTCTCTAGTTGGCTGTGGCAAAGTAGGAAGAGCAGTATTTTCTTCTACTTCGATAGCATCTGGGGTAATCACCATTCCTGGTACACCCGAATCAAATTCTACCGTTACAAGGCCTGCCCAGTGAGCGATAAAGGTCAAATCACCAGTAGTTCCCTTTGTAACTTTCATATCAGTTTGTGGATTTCCGGCGTCACCGTATAATTTCCAACCCTTGAATGCGTGACCCGCCATAGTTGGATTTACCAAGGTAAATGTTTCGTCTTCTATAGTGTAAGTCGTCTTGTTAGCAGGACTACCCGCAGTACCACCGGTCAAATCATAAGTAATATGATAGACCGTCGGAGTCCATGTAGCTAGCAACGTAATGTTATCTGTAGCTAGTGCTGGAAGGGTGTATGTAGCGCCATTTAGCTGCCATTCAGCGAAGTCATAACCTGTTTTGGTTGGATTTGTTGGAGCTGTGAAGTTTTCGCCGTATTCTTTGGTTTGAGTAGAGATAACGTTATCACCGTCTTTGAAGGTTGCTGTGTAGGTTTTCTTTTTCCAGGTTGCAGTGTAGGTGCGGTCGCCTGTAGAACCTTTGGCGATTTCTACATTATCAGAAGTGTCCGTAATACCTGTACCAGACCAACCAGTGAAGTCATAGTGTTCTCTAGTTGGGCTGTTTAGAGTAAAGGTATTAGTTTCTATATTATAAGTAACTGGATTAGTAGCTACTGTAGCTGGATCAGTAGTGTCATCTGCTAGGTTATAGGTAATATTGTATGCTGTCGGAGTCCATGTAGCTAGCAACGTAATGTTATCTGTAGCTAGTGCTGGAAGGGTGTATGTAGCGCCATTTAGCTGCCATTCAGCGAAGTCATAACCTGTTTTGG
>JAZRKC010000079.1:0-11551 GCA_045646155.1 Saccharimonas sp. (SeqCode) | reverse complement strand
CCGATTATTTACAAACGAATGGTTTTCCTGAGATTTTATCTATAGACGATGAGGTAAAATTTGCTGGATTAGGATTTGGTCAATTTAATATTAAATTACGTACGCCGACGGTTTTATGGCGCGTTGCTGACAAAGATGTTTATGTTGATGGCGATGGTATTTCTTTTTCGCGTATAGCCGCAAATAATACAGATGGCATCGTTGAAGTTGTTGATGAAACTGGTGTAGGAATAACAAAGGATGGTAACGTACTGGTGTCTGATAGGTTTTTGAGTGTAGTTGGTAAGGTAGTTGGATATTTTAATAGCAATAATTTGAACGTAAAAAGAGCCGTTTTACCTATCAATACTACTAGGCAGGTGCTCTTATACATAGACAATGTCGATTATTATATCAAAGTATCTATGGATAGGTCGGCAATAGCGCAAGCAGAAGACGCGCTTAGATCTATAGTGTTTTTCGATAAGCAGGGGATAAAACCTACTGAATATCTAGACGTTAGGGTGGGCGGAAAAGCTTTTTATAAATAAATAGACTGGACACCCTTTTGAATGATAAGTTCTATTTTTGTTCTATAAATTGGATAAAATAAAAAAAACATTACAAACACATAAAAAGGGAATAATTGCAAATATACAAAGTAGGGCAATAGGATAGGGAGAAAATAAAAAACGATAAAAAGCAAATTAAAATAGTAATTTAGACAAAAGTCAAACTTTTATCTGTGGATAACTCTAAGGATTTTATCTTTAAATATGTATATAGAACATTTGTATTTATATTTCTGTTTAAGCATCTTAGACTAAAGAAATATTTATCATTATATAATAAAAAGAGACATATACCCTACATTATAGAGGTCTACGGTGAATTATAAGTACTCTATAGATGATTCATTATACTACTTTTAATATATAGTTTAAAGACGCAAAAGCAATATTGTGCGACGTTAAGTATATATAAAAAAGATGGTTCATTTTATATCACTTCTCGTTGTTAGTATTTTTGGGTATTTCTTTATATAACCCCCTATTTTTCTATTTAGCTATTCCCAATCCCGTTCTCGCACTTACAAAATTGTGTTTTATTGTTATTTATGATATTAATATTATTTTTTTGGCTATAATTTGCCACAAACAATGATCAGCTAAAATGTTCTATTTTTGTTCTCTATGTTTTAACTAATGATAAATTGATATAATAATGTAAATATGAATAAGTTTATGTCGGAAGCTATTAACGAGGCTCGCAGCGGTATCGTGAGCGGTCATGGAGGGCCATTTGGCTGCGTGATTGTTTGTGACGATGAAATCGTTGGACGCGGACATAATATGGTTTTAAAAAACAATGATTCTACTGCACACGGTGAAATTATTGCGATACGCGATGCGTGCAGTCGTCTACGAACGTTTGATTTGAGTGGATGTGTTATTTATACGACCGGAGAACCTTGTATTATGTGTTTGGGCGCGATTTTGTGGTCTAATATAAGTAAAATTTATTATGGATGTAATATAGATGATAATGGCCGTATAGGATTTCGTGATGATAAATTCGATAAAATTATAAGTATCGATCGTCATGAAATGCACGAGAGCGGATTTTTGCAAAGCGTAGATAGAGATAGTTGTTTAGCTTTGTTTGATGAATATACTAAAAAAGATGTAAAGAAATACTAAAGTTTTCTACTCTTTTGTTTCGCTACTGCTCTTTTTCTTTTTTGTACGGTAGCGTCGACGTTTTGTTTTTGCTTTTTGCTCAGTAGTAGTGTCTGTATTTGTCGTATTGCTTTGTGAACTATCTTTTTCTGGTTTAGCATTTGTGGTGTTCGAGGTTGTACGAATATTTAATACTCCCTCTTCACTTCCCTTTTCTTGAGTAATTTCGGTAACGGATGTACTATTATTCTTTGAAGCCTCGCGTGCTAACTTGTCAGCTTTCTTTTGTTCAGGAGTCTTTGGTGGAGTATATGCTGGTCCTGGCTTTTTGACTATCAGGTTTTCTGGAGGCATAATGCGAGAATCTATGTCTTTTTCTATATCTTTACGTAAATGACCATATGTTTCTCGTGAATATTGAATTATTTGCTCTGTGTTGTCATCTTGTGCGACTGGTAAATTGAGTGTCTTGGCGCTAAATGAAGGGGCTTTTTCGCCATTAATAACCATGTTGATAATAAAATTGCGATTATGCATCTGTAATAGGTCGTTTGGTTCAAATTGCGGTTCAAATTGTTTTGCTAGAACGGCGCTATCATCAGCTGATACACGGAAAGAAATCATTGTACCAACATTACCGAATACTGCATTGCGTACCGAATCTGACATCTGAGATATATATTGATTTGCTACAGTCAGATTTAATCCGTATTTACGAGCCTCTGAAAGGATTACGGCAAATGAATCTGTTGCAAAGTTTTGAAACTCATCTACATACAGATAGAATGGTCTGCGATCTTTTACATCTGGTATATCCGAACGGCTCATCGCTGCAAGCTGTATTTTCGTGACAATAAACGAACCTAAAATTGAGGCATTATCCTCCCCTATTAGACCTTTTGATAGATTGACTATCAGAATTTTGCCCTCATCCATTAGCTGACGAATATTGAATGTTGATTTTGGCTGTCCTATGATGTTTCTGATAACAGGATTTGCTGTGAAGGCGCCTACTTTATTTAAAACTGGAGCTATCGCCTCAGCTACGAATTTATCATTCCAGCTAGCAAACTCAACATTCCAGAATTGTAAAACAACCGTATCTCGACAATAGCTGAGCGTTTCTTTACGGAATTTTTTGTCTGTTAACATTCGTGTAATATCGAGCATGGTGGTTTCTGGTCTATCTAATAACGCTAATATAGTGTAGCGCAAGATATATTCAAGGCGTGGACCCCAGGAATCTCCAAACATACGTTTCAATACGCCGATAACTTCAGAACTGACATTGGTTTTTTGTGCAGGATTGGTAACTTCTAGAGGGTTGAACCCTAGTGGATACTGAGTATCTGCAGGGTTAAAATAAACTACATCTTTTAGACGTGATCCAGGTATAAATCTCATGTTATTTATTGCGAAATCGCCATGAGGGTCTATAATCGCATATCCATGACCGTGAAAAACATCTGATAATGCAAATAATTCCAGTAATCCTGACTTACCGGCGCCAGTTTGTCCAATTATATAAACATGACGCGATCTGTCATAGCGATACATGCCAAACTGATGATTTATTCCTCGGAAATTAGTTACACCAAATGCACTAATATTTTCATCGTGAACAGGATCTCCTGTTATAACTGGTAATTTCGCAGGAGGCTCGGCTGTCTTTGTACTTGCCCAAACTATGTTAGGAGTTTCAACGTTTGTATGAGGTAAATGGAATACCGAAGCTACCTCTTCTATATTCATCAGATATCCGCGATCAGAAAATAGTCGTGATTTGTATTTTGATAGAGATTCTTTAGTGAAGCTCTCGTTTGACATTTTGAAACCATTTAAGTTCGTGGAATTAAACTGTTTAAACGTACCAACAATTCCCTGCATACGTATTCGTGCGTCGTTTGTATGTTCACCTAAGTAGGCTATACGTATCTTTACCTGATATCCAAGTTTTGTTGCTTTTTTCTCTGCTTCAGCTATGCGTGTTTTGTCTCGCTCGGATAAATCTTTTTGCAGAGGTTTGCCGTCGGAGTTCTGATCTGGAGGTGACCATAGCGCTCCTAATATTGTAGCGAACCATTTCGTTAAATCTCCAAAATTCAATAGATTGAAACTTCCATTTTTTACGCTATTTATCCATGAGTCAGCTTGTTTGTGCCAATCGTCTTTTATTGGGCGTATTAACATCTGAATCCATATTTCTTCGTCGGTATTTTCTAGTTTAGCGAGAGTTCCAGTTATACCGGCAAGAGGGTCTACTTCGAAATCCTGGAAGGTTTTTATTGGCAAAAATTCCGTATCTGCCAGCGTAATCTCGGATGTATAAGTAACTGCGTGTTGGCGTTCATGAGATACATAATCTTCATCAGCTACATGAATTTGCACTTGTGGGTATTGAGCATAAATCTGTCCTTCTACAAAATTTTGTAAGGTTTTTGGAGTCCATACATAAAATTGAATGCGTCCTCCAACGGAGGCTATCTCGAAACTCAAGTGTTCTTGGTATCCATTGTTTTCTTTTAGCTCGCGTGCATCTCTCAATATACCATGCAAACTTGCGAACATTTGTTCGGCAGCGAGCTCTGATTTGTCATTTGTTTTTGGTATTTCAAGTGTCAACAAAACGCTTTCGACATTTTGAAATGTATCGAGGCGTCGATAATTTTTCCACGTTAAATAACTTAACACTAGTACAATCGGAATCCAAATGTACCATTGTAATAATAAACTTATAAGCCCTAGGATAAATGACATAATCTTGTATATTCTTTATATCATACCTCTGTTAAAATTGCAATATTTAAGCATTACAGGAAAGAGTTTATCTGCGCAAAATATCTGTATGTACTAAACTAAAAATAAATGCTCTATAGTTGTGATATTTACTATAGAGCGATATTTTTAATCAGTTTCTTTTAGTATATAAGTAGCTTTAGCTACGCGTTTGAATTGAGGTTTACTTTGAAGGTTTAATAATATAGTAGTTTCTTTAACTTGGCGACTTTTAAGTACTCTTTTAACTATTTCGTCTCTATGAAGAGGTTCATTTGCTTCTTTTAGGATACTGGTAATAATATCGGAAACTGTTCCCTTGCTGTATCCCCAACTATCTAGAGCATATATACCGCGACCAATGAGGACGAAGCGTTTGTCTTTGATTAGTTCGTTATGGATTGCTTGTGTAGTGACATTTTTACGCTTGAAATCGGATTTTTTTATTTCCTCGGCTATTTCCGAGAAATGCAGCGGTTTGTTGTTTTCTGCTAAAATAACATAAATTTTGTCGCGAATATTTTTTGGATTGACGGTAGGCCACTTGACTAGTCCCCATATGTCTTTTAGGCTTGCTAGTGATTTAGACAAACTAGCTAAAGCGCGTACTTGACTAGGGCTTTCGTATGTAAGCATACTGTGTAGAGATTCAATATCTATTGGCTCGCCATGTTTTTTGATAGTTTTTACAATTTCATCTACTGATGTGCGAATTTTCTTTTCGTTACCGTTTTCTGCAATACTAATACCTTGAAAATAATTATCATTTTCGTTTATGACAACCATACGAGGAGAAAGTTCAGCTATAAAAGCAATGCGGGAGCGTGTTAAATTGTCGGCTTTTTTTCCGGTTAATCTGTCGGCTATATCTTGAATACGACCTGCACGACCGTTTTCTGATAAATCTCGAATAATAAGACGTTCTATATCATGCATAGCTGATATCTTGCGGTCCTCTGATGCTATTTTTAGTCGGATTAGGATGGCTTTTTCGAGTTGTCGAACACGTTCTCTTGTGATACCTAATAGTTCGCCAATTTGTTCCAGAGTCTCTTTCCTGTCGAATAGACCGAAGCGTCGTGTAATAATTTCTTTTTCACGTTCTTGTTCTATAACTTTCAGAATTTCTTCTACGGCAGATTTCAGGTTGACTGTATTGTCGGTATTGGCGTTATCGCTCATAGTTCAGTAAACTCTCCATCCTCACCTCACCTGAGGAAAATTTTATTAAATTTTATAATACAACTAGACTTGATTATGCTATATATTTGTAAAAAAGTCAATATCAAAATCTTTATATATTTATTTTATCACAAAATAGACGCTTATGGTAAATACTTTTTTGAGACTTTTTTTTAAACAAAATAATGGTCAGTGAAATAATAAAATAGCATAGTGTCAATTTTTCCTCTGTAAAATGTTAAAAACATTTGTATATTTATATATCAAAATACAAAAGAAACTCGATATAACTCCGAGTTTCTTTTGAAATATGTTATTTTGATGATTTTTTGGTAGTATTACGAGGTGACTTTTTTGCGGGAGCTTCTTTGAACATTTTTTCTGCGTCAGTCTCTGATATTTTTTTAGGATCGATATCTTTTGGTATTTTTACGTTTTTCTTTCCGTCTGTAATATATGGACCATACCGACCATTTAGTATTTTTAGCGAGCCAAAATCTGCAATATTTTTCTCTGCTTCAGCTTTTAGTTTTTCTTCGTATAGTTGCAGTGAGGTTTCTAAATCTATATTATAGGGATCATAATCACGAATTGATATAAATAACTTCCCTACCTGTATGTATGGTCCAAAACGTCCAATATTGGCTTTTATATCTTTTCCATCTGGCGTTTGCCCTACTAGTCTAGGTAATTTAAATGCTTTTAGAGCCTGTTCAATTGTAATGGTTTCAATTTTTGTACCTTTTGGCATAGGTGCAAATTGAGGTTTTTCATCGCCGTCAGCAGAGCCTAATTGTAGCATTGGCCCGAATCGACCAAAACGCGCGATGATAGGTTTATTTGTTTTAGGATCTACTCCAACTTCTCGTGAATTACCTACCGTACTGCGGTCGATTCCTCCGGATTGTGTAATTAGATTATGAAATGGCTCATAAAACGACGAAAGCATTTCATTTCTTTGTAATTTGTCATTTGCTATTTGGTCGAAATCTTTTTCTACCTCAGCAGTAAATCCGTAATCAATAATTCTATTGAAATGGTCTGTCAGAAAGCCGCTAATTAATTCTCCAGATGGAGTAGGAACTAGTTTTCCTTTTGTAGAGCCGGTTTTTTCTTGGATTATTTCGCGAGATACCTCGCCTGATGCGTATTTTAGGACAATTACATCTCGAGATTCGCCTTCGCTCGCTCCTTTTTCTGCGTAGCCTCTTGTCTGTATAGTACTGATAATAGAAGCGTACGTACTTGGCCTCCCGATACCTAGATCTTCTAGTTTTTTAACCAAAGTTCCCTCTGTGTAGCGAGCTGGAGGTCTAGAAAACACTTGTTTAGCTTCTATTGTTTTTTCGGTTAAACTTTCGCCTTTTGAGATGTTTGGCAAAGCAGTAGTGTCTTTGGTATTATCGTATACTTTTAAGAATCCATCGAATATAATAATTTGACCTTTAGCCTCAAAAACTAAATCTTTTGAATTGTTTTGATTGGAAATATTTATAATAATTGTAGTATTTTCTAATTCTGCTGAAGACATTTGACTAGCGATTGTGCGACGACGAATTAAATCATATAGTTTTTGGTCGTAGCTACTACCAGGTATATCAGTGCGATTTATGTCTGTAGGGCGGATTGCCTCGTGAGCTTCTTGGGCACTGGCGGATTTTGTCTTGAATTTACGCACTTTGCAATAATTATCTCCATAGGATTGCTTTATATGCTCTGTAATAGATGCTAATGCTTGACTACTCAAATTAACACTATCTGTACGCATATAAGTGATCAAACCATCTTGATAGAGTTTTTGCGCGCTAGCCATTGTAGATTTTGAGCTCATACCTAGTTTGCTGTTGGCTTCCTGCTGAAGTGTGCTGGTAGTAAAAGGCGCTGATGGATTTTGTGTAGATGGATTAGTTGTGATACTACTGACTGTATAATTTGCATCCTTTAAATTTTCTAAGAAAGTCCTAGCTTCTTCTTCGCTATTAAAACGTTTTTTTAGTTCTGCTTTGATTTCTTTGTTGTTGTGAGTAAAAATTGCGTTAACTTTGAATTGAAATTTACTATTAAATTTATCAATTTCCTGTTCACGCTCAACTAGTAATTTTACAGCTGGACTCTGGACTCGACCTGCTGATTTGCCTCCAGGAACTTTTTTCCAAACTACAGGACTTAGCTCAAATCCTACGATACGATCCAAGATTTGCCTAGCTTGTTGAGCAGCTACTAATTTCATATTAACTGCGCGAGGATTTTTTATTGCATCTTCGATTGCGGATTTGGTTATTTCATGAAAAGTTATACGTTTGGTTGATTCTGGGTTTAGTTTGAGTACTTCGCAAAGGTGCCAAGCAATAGCTTCACCTTCGCGGTCTTCATCGGTTGCGAGCCAAACATTTTCTGGACCAACTAGCTTAACTTGTTTTCTTAACTCAGAGATAACTTTCTTTTTTTCGGGGTCAATTTCATAGATGGTTTTGAAATTATTTTTTACATCTACAGGTGGTGTGCCATCTTTGGTCTTTTTTGGTATTACGCGAATATGACCAACGCTAGACAAGACGTGAAAATCTTTGCCTAGATATTTTTCTATGGTCTTTGCTTTTGCGGGGCTCTCTACTATAACTAAATTTTTGCTCATGCTTATACCTACTATATACGTATTGCTATAGTTTTTTCAAATTCAAAAACTTATATTATACCGTTTGACGCTTAAATGCAAATCATATCTAGATTATTTCTCTTCGTCAAAATCACTTTTTAGGTAACGCGATGTGGCATCTATGCCAAAAACTATACTAGCACTAAAAGCTATGTAACCTAGGTTGCTAGCGATTTTATGTGTTTTGGGGCAATCTTCAAATTCGTCTGCTAACATAAATGAAAACAGTGATAGATTGTCTAATGCCATAGATATTTTGCCAGATTTCGGTGGTCTAATTGACCGTTTATCTTCGTCATTTAGACCGTTATATATCGTAGCCAAGGCATTTATAGAGTGTTTGACTGCTAAAGTTGCTAATATCGGCTTTGGAACTATCTCTTTGTCCCATAGTGATTTTCCGATAGCGACTAAACCTAATTTGTCTGCGGTAGCGTCGGCAATTGCTCCAGCGTCGCTAGTCATATCTAATTTGCGAGCCAGGTATCCATCTACAACATCACCTAGACGTCCAATTACAACTCCTATTTTTCCTTCTGTTGTGTCGATTTTTTGCGCGCTTTTCAGAACCAACCCAAAAGAAGATACAGTGACGACTGTAGGGATATTTAATAAATCTTTGCCATCTACGTTTCTAGGCATAAATTATTATAATATATTCACCTGTCTGTTTAATCAATATTTTAGCGTAACGACCAGTGATTATTACCAAGTGGTTTTATAATACCATCTATTTCTAACATTGTCATAGCCGTAGAAAAATCAGTTGCTGATAATTTAGTATTTTGTTGAATTATTTCGGCATCATGTATGCCGTTTGATAATTGTTTTATTATTGCAGATTCCGCTTCTGTGTTTCCTAGTGGTAATTTATGTTGCTGGTTATTTTTGGCTAATGTCGGTGCTATTATGTCTAAGACATCTTGTGCGCAAGTTACAGGTATAGCACCTTGTTTTAATAATAAGTTACATCCTTCGCTTGATGGACTAGTTATATTGCCTGGCACTACAAAAACGTCCTTACCTTGATTTAGAGCGTGCATAGCGGTATTTAGCGTACCAGAGCGCGCGCTTGCTTCTGTAATTAGAATTGCGTCTGATAGTCCAGCGACTATGCGATTACGCTCTAGAAAGCTCCAGCGATTAACTACATATGGTTTTGGTTCGTCTATGCTATGTTCTGATATTATGGCACCTCCTTTTTCTATGATGTCTTTTGCTAATGGTATATTTGAATGAGGCGATATTTTTGGTAATGAATTTGCCAAAACGGCAATAGTAGTGCCATTTGCATTCAGGGCAGATTTATGCGCTATCGCATCTATACCAAGCGCCAGGCCACTTATAATTACAACACCTCGACTCGCAATCTCGCGGACTAGCTTATCTGTAATATCTCTTCCATATGATGTAGGCTTGCGTGTTCCTACTACAGCTAGTGTTGGCACTCTATTTTCGGGTATTTTGCCTATATAATATAATGTTTTGGGCGGTTTAGCTATATTGCTTATGCCCTGTAAATATTTTTGTACCTCTGGTGATGTTTTATTGATTTTCATAGAATTTGTTATAAAAAGTATTGACTATATGTCAAATGTGTGCTAATATCGTAGATGAGTGGCAAGCGTAAAGCTATGCCAAGCACCTTATACCCCCTATTTTAACGCAAAATTGTAATAATTTTGCACTCTAAGTTAGGTTGCGCACTAGATATGCAATGGTAAATACCCTCCACCTTTTGCATCGCTAGAAAGTCTTGTGCGTATACTAACCCCTTTGTCCAGCGGATCGCACGGTTATTGTGAGGTGGATCACGTATGCCCGATAGGGTGGGACGAAGGGCAAAACGGCGCTAGGTGATGCCCACCCTTACCTAGCGCTTTTTTGTTTGTTCAGGACTGTTTATAGGTATTTATAATGATTTTTTCGTTCAAAAAATCGTTTACGATAGTTTTTATTGTAGATATTTGTGACAATATAATATCTAATTCGGATTTAGTAAATTTACTCAGGACAAATTCACTGTCTGGAATTTTATCTCGCAATTCTATGTGCGTGCCAATTCGCATGCGCGTAGTATCTTCTCCTATATGTGAATTGAGTGATTTAACACCATTATTACCACCGTCCGAACCACCTATTCTAATACGAATTGTACCTATAGGCAGGTTTATGTCATCGTGAATTATCAATACATCGCTAGACGATATCTTGTAAAAATCGCAAATTGCGCGAGCTGACAAACCAGTGTCGTTGTAAAATGTGGTTGGTTTAGCTATGATTATTTTTTCGTTATTTATAACAATTTCAGCTATATCGGCGTGAAACTTGTCGGAATGTTTGAAATTACTCCCCCACTCGTTTGCTAATTTGTCGCATATCAAAAAGCCGAGGTTGTGTCTAGTTTGTGTATAGTAATCTCCTGGATTTCCTAATCCAAATATAAGTTTCATGAGACAATTATATCATTTATTGATGTACAATATAGATTATGGCTAAGCGTGATGATGATTTTGAATTTAGCATGACAGCTGCGTTTGATGAATATCGTTCAACTGACTGTAAAGTTCCGCTTTATTTGATAAATGGTTCACTTGGCGCTGGTAAGACTACGGTGCTTGAGTTTTTGCTTCGGCGTGATGATTTTCATAACGCTCGTGTAATAGAAAATGAATATGCGAATGAAAATGTTGACGGGTATCGTCTTGAATCTCTGACTAATATAGTTACTACATTATCTGGGGATTGTATATGTTGTACGACGGGAGATGATGCGCTTGTTAAACTTTTGAATGATTTTACGAAAGATTCTGGACTACCGGTTTTTATTGAAGCTACTGGCGTCTCTAGGACGATGAATCTAATTGATAGATTAGTGAAATCTGGTATGTTGTCTCGCTATGAATTGATGCATAGTTTTTATGTTATAAGTGCTCGTGAACTTATGGGTGAGATAGACGAATATAAAGAGGTGGAACTGCAACTTGCTGATACTATTATTGTTACGAAGCGTGATTTGTTAAATGACAATGAACGCGCTGAATTTGACGAAAGGCTCGATAAATTCCCATACGGTCACATCATGATAGCTCTAAATGGAAAATTTGACGTCGATAATATAGAAACCCCATCTAGCGCTGTTGGTTTTTTTGATGCGTATGATGGCGAGATAAACGTTCCAGACAATCCTGCATATAGTGTAATAGATACATCACATATGATTATTTCGGCGAACGTTTGGGATAAATTATGGATATCTATTGCATCTGGATATGGTTTA
>JAZRKC010000078.1:0-3235 GCA_045646155.1 Saccharimonas sp. (SeqCode) | reverse complement strand
TATCATCTCGTCATTTTCATCAAAACCAATAATAGTCGATGGGGTAATATCATTAATTTCTCCGCCATCTACGTAATAATCGACTCCTTCATGAAAGTAATCTTCCGCCATTGACACAGAGGTAGAAGTTTGTAATCCTGGCATATTTGCACTAGTCGTCATTAATGGGCCGGTTTTTTTAAGCAATTCTAGCAGGGTAGGGTGATTTGGTATTCGAACAGCTAGACTACTGCGTGTGTCTTTTAGGTATTTTGGTATAGCTGTTGCGTCTAATACAACACTCAAACTAGCTGGCCAATATTTAGCTACTTTTTGTAATTGTTTTTTATCAAATCCCAGACTCACTAAATCATCAACTGATGACGCAACTATTGTACCTGGCTGCGTATCTCTACGTTTGAGAGAATACATCTTTTCAATCGCTCGACTATCACTAGCTAGTGCGACCAGACCATAAACTGTATCCGTAGGAATAACGCCAACTGCACCGTGGCGAATCATATTTATCAATTCGCTGTCCAATAAATTATTAAACCGATAAACCTTCGTCATATTTCTTCCAAGCAGTTTTCGACATAGATAAACTAGGCACTACCTCTAATTTGTATGGGTCAGCAGGGCTATTGTTTTTTGAATAATAATATCCTAGAGCGCCAATCATAGCGGCATTATCTGTACATAAAGCCATTGGTGCATATTCAATCTTGATAGGCAAACGTTCTGATAACTGACGTCTTAGTTCTTTGTTCGCCGCTACACCACCAGCTATGACTACTGATTTAGGAGAAAAATCATCAAAAGCTTTCTTTGTTTTGTCTACTAACGTTTCTATGGCTATTTTTTGGAAACTAGCCGAAAAATCATTACGTGTAACGTCGTCTAATAGCCCTGAGAGCTTGTGAGATGGAAAAGTGTAATCTTTACCGCATTGAGCCTGAACAGCCCTCAGAACGGCTGTCTTGAGCCCTGAGAACGAAAAATCATACGGAGTTTGAAGCTTTGCCTTTGGAAATTTATATTTATTTGCGTCCCCAAGCTCCGCAGCTTGAGCGATTGCTGGCCCTCCTGGGTATTGTAATCCTAAAATCTTTGCGACTTTATCAAAGGCTTCACCAATAGCGTCATCTCTGGTCTGACCAAGTAGTTCATAATCTCCATGATCATGAAATAGTACAAGCTGGCTATGTCCTCCAGATACAATCAATGCCAACATAGGAAATTTTGGCTGATATTTAGGTAATTTAAGTTCAGGAATTATACCTAAAGATTGATCAGTCAAAAAATTCGCATACACATGAGCTTCAACATGATGGATAGGGTATAGTGGTTTATTTTTCAAGATAGCGAGAGTGCGAGCTGCAAGAGTCCCGACTAATAACGAGCCGATTAAGCCAGGCGCATACGTCACGGCGATAGCATCAATATCATCCCATGTACAATTAGCACGTCTCAAGGCCTCATTTATAACTGGATTTATAACCTCTAAATGACTACGCGCAGCCACCTCTGGAACAACGCCTCCATAATGACTATGGATGTCTATCTGCGAATTAACGACATTCGATAATATTCGCTCTCCATCTTCGATAACAGCAGCAGCAGTTTCGTCGCAACTTGATTCTATTCCCAAAACCTTCATCTCTATTAATTATACCATATTTTCAAATTATTTTAAATACTATGAGCATAATTCCATAAGCATCATCATAGTGATAAAATAAATATATGAAACAGAAAATTATAAAGATAGTCCGAAAAGCTGCGCCAGAAAAAGTGACTCACAGACTTGAAGAATCTTATAGAAAATTTAGAGTCAAAGCTTTATCTATGAAATACGGAAATCCAGCAAAACATCTACGTGTCATTGCTGTAACCGGTACTAATGGCAAAACTACCACTGTTAATTTTTTGAACGAAATCCTAAAGCAAGCAGGGAAGAAAACTGCGATGTTTAGCACGGCTGTCATAGAAATCGACGGAGAGAGAAAACTAAACGACATGAACGTAACCGTTGCGTCAGTGGATTATATGCAACAATTTTTCTCAAAAGCAAAACGTTCAAATGTAGATTTCGTTATCATGGAGTTTCCAAGTCATGCGATTCATCAGCACAAACTAGACAACGTTCCAGTCGAAATGGCTATCATGACTAATCTGACACAAGATCATTTAGATTACCACAAGACGATGGAGAATTACGCAGAAGTTAAATCGCGTATATTCGCTATGGAGCCAAAATATATAGTTCTAAATCGTGATGATGAATGGTTTAAATATTTTGATAAATTCCCAGCTTCATCTCAAAAAATCACTTACGGTAAAAACAAGAAATCAGAAGCGCTCATAGAAAACATAAAGTTATACCGCAAGGGGACAGAAGCACATGTCAAAATAGATCATCAAACAGAATTAGATTTAGCAACAAATCTTCCTGGTGAATTCAATGCATACAATATGACCGCTGCGGTTGCGGGTGCTTACATCCTAGGTATAGACCTAAAAGATATTGTTGAAGGTGTAGCAAATCTAGAATCAATTCCAGGTAGATTTGAGCGCGCAACAGACAAAACTCCGTTCGATATCATAGTTGATTATGCACACACTCCAGACGGATTAGAAAAACTATTAGAAAGCGCGAAAAAAATCACAAAAAATCGTGTAATTTTGGTATTTGGTGCAACGGGCGACAGAGACAAAACTAAACGACCAATTATGGGGAAAATCGCCGCTAATTATGCTGATAGGATTTTCCTAACAGACGAAGAAAGCTACAACGAAAACCCAGCTACAATTCGAAGTATGATTATGTCTGGAATAGAGAAAGTGAGGGGTGGAAGCGCAAAAACAAACGAGGTCGCTGATAGGCGTGAAGCGATAGAAAAAGCAATCTCAATAGCCAAAAAAGGCGACACTATTTTAATTACTGGAATGGGTCACGAAGTATTTAGAATCATCAACGGAAAACGTGTATCATGGAATGATAGCGAGGTTGTACGCCAAATCGTTGGAGACAAATCAAAATAAATATATAAACACAAAAATAACAGCCATTTATCTTTGGCTGTTATTTTTTATACTTGGCGAAATTTATGAATGATTAGATAGAAAATCAATTTCCTTGATGATATCAAGCAAAGCTTGCGCACGACGTGTATCATCTACTATTTGCTTTGCAGTTTCGTGAGCTGGAGCAATCAAAGTCTTGTCGTCAGTCGAACGTATCAAAAGTAAATAT
>JAZRKC010000077.1:0-7121 GCA_045646155.1 Saccharimonas sp. (SeqCode) | reverse complement strand
CGACTTAATGAGTTTGGGTTTGATTATTTAAGAGATAATATGGTTACATATAGGGAGCAGATGGTTCAGCGTGAGTTAAATTATGCTATTGTTGATGAGGTGGATAGTATTTTAGTTGATGAGGCTCGTACTCCGCTTATTATTTCTGCTCCTGCTGGAGAAAATCCTGATGCATATTATCAGTTTGCAAAAATTGCAGCTAAACTTGTTTCAGACGATTATATTTTAGATGAAAAAAGACGTAGTGTTGCTCTCTCTGACCAGGGTGTTGAAAAAGTACAAAAAATGCTTGGTATAAAGAACTTATATACGCCAGAATATGTTCGTAGTGTATATCATGTTGACCAAGCTTTGCGTGCTCAGACCTTATTCCATCGTGACAAAGATTATGTTGTGACAAATAGTGGAGAGGTTATTATTGTCGATGAACATACTGGACGCTTGAAGCAAGGAAACAGGTATAATGAAGGATTACATCAGGCTATAGAGGCAAAAGAGGGTGTTTCTGTATTGCAAGAAAGTATGACACTCGCAACTATATCATTCCAGAATTATTTCCGTCTATATAATAAATTATCTGGTATGACGGGTACGGCATTCACAGAGGCCGAGGAGTTTCAGCAGATATATGCACTAGATGTAGTAGTGGTTCCACCGAACAAGCCAATTATACGAAAAGATCACGAAGATTTAATCTACAAAACAGAAAAAGGTAAGTTAAAAGCTGTTGCCGAGGCTATCAAGGAGTATCATGCTATTGGCCGTCCGGTGTTAGTTGGCTCTGGATCGATTGCAAAAAATGAGATGATAGCTGCTTATCTAGATAAAGAAGGCATAAAGTATAATTTGTTAAATGCTAAAAATAATGAACATGAAGCTGAAATTGTCGCTCGAGCTGGCGAAAAAGGCGCAATTACATTAGCGACAAATATTGCTGGACGTGGTACAGACATAAAATTAGGCGAGGGTGTGCGCGAACTTGGCGGATTGGTTGTTATTGGTTCAGAAAGGCATGAATCTCGTCGTATTGACAATCAGTTGCGCGGTCGTGGTGGCCGTCAAGGAGATCCAGGGGATACTCAATTCTATGTATCAACAGAAGATGACTTGATGCGAATTTTCCAGGGTGAAAGAATTGCTGCACTAATGAACAGATTAGGTGTTGATGAAGAGACTGCTATTCAAAATAGGGCTGTATCGAAGACTTTGGAGGCGGCTCAGAAACGTGTAGAAGGCTATAATTTTGATACGCGCAAAAATGTTGTTCAATACGATAACGTCATTAACAGGCATCGTAAAGTTGTTTACACTGTTCGTCGTAAAATTCTTGAAGGCGATAATATTAAGCCAGAAGTGCAGCGCTTGTTGAAAGAAGAAGTCAATAGATTGGTTGATCTGCCAATCAAGCAAAATCCTAAGTTTGTTGAAGAATTTTCTGCAATAATTCCAGTAGACAGAGAAATTATAGAGAAGATTGGATCTGAAAAGAACGATAAAATACGTCGTCAAAAGGCACTAGAAGAAGCTCAGAAGTTATATTCTGATAAAGAGAAAGAATTGGGTGATGAACTTATTCGTGGTGTTGAGCGAGAAGTTTATTTGCAGATTCTAGATACTCTTTGGATGCAACATTTAGAGAATATGCAGCATTTGCGAGAAGGTATACATTGGAGAAGTGTTGGTCAAAGGGATCCACTTGTTGAATATCGATCTGAATCGCAAAAATTGTTCGAAAGTCTGCAACATAATTTACAGGATGAAGTTATACGAAATATCTATTCTATAAGAAAAACAGATGCTGTAGCTAAAGAAATGACAGACAACGAATATGATTCAGAACTGACTAAGCTAGCTGAAAAATCCGTAGAACGTGGAGTAAATGAAGTTACTGGAGGTGAGCAAAATCGTGATAGTGATTTTGTTCGTGTCAAAAAAGCTAGAACAAATGCAGAAAATAATCAAAAGCGTAACGCAGCACGCAAGAAGAAAAAAGCGCAAAGACAGAATCGTAAAAAGAATCGATAATGAAACATACAGTTACAGAAGTTAAGCTTAAAAATGGCGCGCAAGGGCTACTGATAGACGTACCAGGTGCTACGGTTATGAGCTTTCAATTTCAATTTCGCGCCGGCAATCGCTATGTTCGTTCAAAAGATATTTACGAGACAGCTCATCTTATGGAGCATATGGCTTTTGGCGCAAATTCCAAATTTAATAATGAGCATGCCTACGAAGCCGAGTTTATAAAAAACGGCGCTTATCATAATGCATGGACGAGTGACTTGTCTATGGTATATGTAGCTAATTGTGCCGACTTTGAATGGGAGCGTATTTTGGATCTACAGGGACTAGCAATTTGTAGTCCAAAGTTTCGTCAAGTAGAACTTGAGGCTGAAAAAGGAAATGTTAGAAGCGAGTTAACTGGGTATCTAAATAGCCATGATAGGGTTTTGTGGCCAAAAATACAACAGTCTTTAGGAGAAGATGTATATACGTTTTGGCAACGTCTAAAAACCATCCCTAATATTACATTGAGAGATATTAGAGAACACCATGTGCGCACGCATACCACAGATAATATGCGATTTGTGATAGCTGGAAAACTAGACGGGCGAAAAACAAAAATTCAGAATATGCTAGAAAGCTGGGAATTACCTAGGGGTGAGCGTCTAGAGGTTCCGAAAGACGAATTAAAATCCGCTAATCCTATATTAATTAAACGCAAAGAGGCTAGTAATTTAACATTTGGATGGAGTATTGTAATTCCTCGTGACTTATCTAACAAGGAGTCTGCGGCCATAAACTGTCTAAATCATATATTAACGGGCACGTTGCATTCTAGGATTTACGGGTCTGCACGCAAAAAGGGATTAGCTTACGGTATGTTTAGTGAAACGTCTGTTGGATTTTATGATAGTAGCTGGGATTTTGGTGGGCAGGTAAATATAGAAAAGGCAGAGGGATTGTTTGACATAATCTCTCGAGAAATAAAATCTGTTTTAGATGGAAAAATTTCCGAAGAAGAAATTGAAGCAGCTAAATCTTATGCTCTTGGGCGACATCAGATGGGGGCTCAGACAGTTTCTCAAATTAGTAATTTTTATAGCGGAAGATATTTTTATGATGGTCTAGTAAAGGATTACGATAAAGTTCCAGAATCTATAAAACGAATTTCTCGAGACCGTATATTATCTACTGCGCGCGAATTTATTGAAAATAATACTTGGGTTTTTGCAGGAGTCAGCTCTGGTGATAAGGAGCAGATAAATAGGATAAACGCAAAGTTAGAATCTATTTTTGAAAAAGTAGCAAAGGAAGATAAAAAGTGAAAGTCGCGATAGTAGGGTACGGTATAGAAGGCCAAGAGAGTTATCGATACTACAAAAATCTTGGACATGATGTTGTTATTGTTGATGAAAATATAAAAGACGATTTGCCGGAAGGTTCAAGTTTTATAATTGGCGAAGATGCTTTTGATAAATTGCAGGATTTTGATTTAATTATTCGTTCGCCTAGTATACGACCTGATCGTATCAATACAAAAGGAAAGATTTGGTCTGCAACAAATGAATTTTTTGAAAAGTGTCCAGCGAAAATCATAGGAGTGACAGGTACAAAGGGAAAAGGTACAACCTGTAGTTTTATAGCTAGTATACTTAGAACGGCTGGCCGCAAGGTTCATCTAGTTGGTAATATTGGCACTCCAGCTCTAAAAACTTTGCCGAATATATCAAGTGACGATTATGTTGTATATGAGTTGAGTAGCTTTCAATTATGGGATTTACAAAAGAGCCCTCATATAGCAGTTGTCTTGCCTATAGAACCTGATCATCAGGATGTTCATATAAGTATAGACGAATATATAAACGCAAAGGGGAATATTTCAAAAAATCAAACAGCTGATGATTTTGTAATTTATTATCCTACAAATGAGGCGTCAAATTTTATTGCTACGCAGAGTAACGGAATCAAAAAGAAATATTCTTTTAAGAACGACGGTGTTTACGTAAATAACGGTAATTTTTGTTTAGATAATAAAATCATCTGTTCTACTAATGCCATGAAGCTGGCGGGTTCTTTTAATTTAGATAATGCATGCGCGGCAATTTCAGCTTGTTTGATAGTTGATTCTAGTGTGAGTAAATATATTGAAGCAGGGTTAGAATCTTTTGATGGGTTACCTCATCGCCTGAAATTAGTTAGAACCGTAAATGGTATAAGATATTTTGATAATAGTATTGCTACGACCCCAGGGTCATCTATAGCTTCTATAAAGGAATTTGCGAACGATGATTTGACCGTTATACTTGGAGGCTCAGACAAAGGTACTGATTATAGTGAGTTAGTCTATCTATGTAAAGCACAAAATGTGAAAGTAGTTGCTATTGGTTATACTGGTGAAGAGATTGCAAAATTATGTAAAAATATGGAAGTCGATTTCGTGAGAGAAAGAGGTGACATGAATCACGTTATCGATGTGGCAAATCGCATTACTCCTGATGGAGGGGTAGTTTTACTTAGTCCTGCAAGCGCCAGCTTTGATCAATATTCTAGTTATAGTGACCGTGGAGACAAATATATAGAAGCAGTTAATAAAATTAAGCAAAAAAGTTTATAGAAGGTTTTTGTGATATGATACCTTCTCTTAAAAAACGATTAGAAAGATTATTATCTCAAATTAACGATGCTATTAGTAAATTGCAAATTAGCAAAAAGCAAACAGAACTCGACGAGATAGATAGATTAATGGCGGAATCGGGTGTATGGTCGAATTTGGAGAGAGCGACTTCTCTGAGCAAAAAAGCAGCTTCTTTGCGTTCCTTAATAGATCCGTGGAAAATTTTACGTGGTCAAGCGACTGATATGATTGAATTAATAGATTTAGGTGACGATTCTATGTTAAATGAATTTACAGAGCAAGTGGACGCTTTAGAAAAAGATTTTTTGAGACTCAAGCAAGATTTATTATTTAATAATGAGCTTGATGAGAGAAATGTGATTATAAAAATAAGCGCTGGCGCTGGCGGTACGGATGCGCAAGATTGGGCTGAGATGTTAGAGCGTATGTATTTACGATGGTCGGATAAACATAATATGAAAGTAGAACTAATTGATAGGTCGAGTGGTGAAGAAGCTGGTATAAAGAGTGTAGCTTATTGTGTAAGCGGACCTTTTGCATACGGGAAACTAAAAAGCGAGCATGGCGTACATAGATTGGTGAGATTGAGCCCATTTAATTCTGACAATCTCAGACAAACTAGTTTTGCTTTGGTTGAAATAATACCAGAAATTGATGCGCCAGAAGAAGTAAAAATAGATGAAAAAGATTTGAAAATCGATGTTTATCGCAGTGGCGGTCACGGAGGGCAAAGCGTTAATACTACAGATTCTGCTGTTAGGGTGACTCATATCCCTACAGGTCTAGTTGTTGCGATTCAAAATGAGCGCTCTCAGATTCAAAATAAAGAAACGGCCATAAAAATTATCAAATCTAAATTAATGCAGATGCAGATAGAGCAGCATGCAGAGAATTTGGCGGACCTCAGGGCGGGCGAATCTGCTAGTTGGGGATCACAGATACGAAACTATGTATTACATCCATACACTTTAGTCAAAGATACTCGTACAAAATACGAAGAAAAAGACGTTAAGGCTGTATTAGACGGTGAGATTGATGAATTTATTAATAAGTATCTTGATGCTAATTTTAAAGTAATGTAATATATACGTAATAAGGAGATATATTATGAAAGATAAAAAAATAAAATATTTTACAATCATAGGAATTTCTATTATCGTTGTGCTTATATTGTCTTGTATAGGTACATATAACGGGTTAGTACAGCAGAGAGAAAAAGTCTATGAATCATTTAGTAATGTCCAGAGTGCGTATCAGCGACGTACAGATTTAATTGGTAATTTAGTCGAAACCGTGAAAGGGTCTGCTGATTTCGAAAAAGAAACTTTGCAAAGCGTTGTAGAAGCTCGCAACAAAGCTACTAGCGTAAAAATTGACGAAAATACCTCTCAGGAACAGATAGAAAAATACATGGAGGCTCAAAATCAATTAAACGCTCCTTTGAGTCGTTTGTTGGCTGTAGCAGAAAACTATCCAGATTTAAAGACAACAGAATCATTTCGTAGTTTGATGGATGAACTTTCTGGTACAGAAAATCGAATAAATGTTGCAAGACAGGATTACAACACTACTGTTCGTCCATATAATGCAAAAATTCAGTCATTTCCTACTAATATAGTTGCTGGTATGTTTAATTTCCAAAAACAAGCTTACTTTGAAGCTGATGCTGGTGCTGAAAAGGCTCCAAAAGTTGATTTCGGTAACTAGGTTTCTTATATGAAGCGTCGTTTTGCTGTAGTAATTTTCGTAGCTATTTTGTCTAGTATTATCTTGCCTGTGAAAGTTGGCGCTATGGATATTCCATCGGCGCCATCTTTAGACAAGCCTATTGTGGATAATGCTAATATACTGAAATATGATGGTATAGAATTATTATCGAAAAAGATTAATGACAGCCGTACTAAAAAAGATTATCAAATAGCTATACTTACAATACCTAAATTAGAAGATAACGAGTATATAGAAGGCTACGCCTTGAAAGTTGCTAGAAAATGGGGCATCGGAGATAGTGAAAAAGATAACGGTGTATTAATAGTAGTTTCGGTAAAAGACCGTAAAATACGTATCGAAGTAGGGCGAGGCACAGAAGCATATTTAACTGACGCTGAAGCTGGTAGGATTATTAGAAACGTAATTTCCCCTGAATTCAAAAAGAGTAATTATGTATCTGGATTGTCTAAGGCGATAGAAAGTATTGCGGCGCAAGTTGAATCTCGTACTGATCCAAATGAAAAAAGTGATAAGAATAATGATATTATCACATGTATTTCTATATTTGCTTTTATTTTTCTGCCGATTATAATTATAGCGCTAGCTGAAAGTCGAAAAAATAATAAAGGCAAGAAAGGAAAGTCTAAGAAACATAAGTTTTTTGATGACAATGATAACAACAACCTATTCAGTAGTACTAGAGGTCCATGGATTGGCGGTGGAGGCTCTAGCAGTGGCGGAGGAAGCTTTGGTGGCGGAGGATTCGGCGGCG
>JAZRKC010000076.1:0-3746 GCA_045646155.1 Saccharimonas sp. (SeqCode) | reverse complement strand
ATTGCATGCTGATATGAAAAAAGATTTTAGGTTACGTTTCTATAGATATATGCTAGTAATTTCGGCAACTATAGTCGTTAATTGTTTTTGTTTTGCTTCGTCTCATATGGCTATGGCATTATCTAAAAAGCCAGATGAACACATTATAAATTTACATGAAAATGGGCGAGAAATAGGTTTTGTCACAAAGGCAAAAACTTTACGTGAAGCGTTGAAAAATGAAAATATTAGAATCGATGAAAACGATCATATAGAACCTAGTCTTGATGAAAAGTTAGTTGCTTCGAGTTACCAGGTTAATATTTATCGAGCCAGACCAGTACTGATAAAAGATGGATTAGTTGAGACTAGAATCTTGACGCCATATCGTACAGCAAAGCAAATCGCGAAGCACGCTGGAATTGTTTTGCACGATGCTGATGAGGCTAAATTGGTATTGTCGCAAGATTTATTAGCTGATGGAGCAACTGAAATTATGGAGATTAAACGCGCAACGCAGTTTGTCTTTGATTTTTATGGCAAAAGTAATACAGATTACACTATGGCACGCACGGTCGGAGATATGTTAAAGAAAAAGAATATAAAAATGACAAAAGATGACGGAATTGAGCCTTCGTTAGACACTCCTATTGTTGCTGGTATGAAGATTAGATTGTGGCGAAATGGCGTTCAATCAATAACAGTAGAGGAAGATGTGGATTTTCCAATCAAAAAAATAAAAGATGCCGATAGACCAAAGGGGTTCAGAGAAGTCAAAACGTCAGGTGAAAAAGGAAGGCGCACCGTAACTTATGAAATAAATGTCGAGAATGGTATAGAAGTCTCTCGCAAGGAAATTAATAGCAATGTAACAAAACAACCAGTTGAGCAGGTTGAAGTTGTCGGCACGAAAGTCTCGTTGCCTGCTGGATCGCACGAAGATTGGATGGCGGCTGCTGGGATTGCATCTAGTGATCATGGATATGCGAATTTTATTATTTCCAGAGAATCTGGCTGGAGATATAGTGCAATTAATCCTTCTGGGGCTTATGGTCTTTGCCAGGCTTTACCTGGAGGAAAAATGTCTTCGGCTGGCGCGGATTGGGAAACTAATCCTATCACGCAGCTTAAATGGTGCAATGGCTATGCAATTAGTCGTTATGGCAGTTGGAGTAACGCTTATAATTTCTGGGTAGATCATCATTGGTGGTAAAATATGTCGCTTCAAAATAAAAAAGAGCTTGGGCAAAATTGGCTAAAGGATCGCAATATATTAGCGGCAATTGCTGATGAGGCGGAGTTGTCGGCTGAGGATACTGTTCTTGAAATTGGACCTGGACTAGGTACTTTGACAAGTGAATTATTGAGGCGTTCTGGTAAGGTTGTTGCGGTTGAATATGATAGTGAGTTAGCGAAAAAAATACCTGGACAATTTCCTGGCAAAAACTTACAGATAATAAATGAAGATATTTTGCAGTTTAATCTTTCTAGTTTGCCTACTGGGTACAAAGTTGTGGCTAACGTCCCGTACTATATAACCAGCAAGATTATTGATAAATTAGTAACTTCGGATAATAAGCCTAGTTTGGCTGTTATTCTGGTTCAAAAAGAAGTGGCTGAGAGAATTGTTGCTAAATCTGGTAGTATGAGTTTGTTGGCTTTGAATACTCAAATCTATGCCGAATGCGATTTAGGTATAGAAGTATCACGTGAGTATTTTACGCCACCACCAAAGGTAGACTCTCAATTAGTTATTTTGCGAATGCGTGATAACCCATTGATACAAAAGGGCGACTTACCTGCTTTTTGGCGCGTTGCAAAGGCGGGTTTTGCTAATAAACGCAAGAAAATACGCAGTTCTCTTTCTGCTGGATTATCTATAGATAAAACAGATGCGGAGATGATAATAAAAAAGGCTGGAATTGATCCAAACAAACGCGCTGATGATTTGTCTATAGAGGATTGGCTGAAGTTATCGAAATCGTTTATCTAATAATATGCATAGGCTGAAAATACGTATTCATCAAATGTGGTTGATTGCGGCGATTTGCTATGGATTTATTATTGGTGTGGCAATTTCTCCGTATTGGCAATTGAACTATTTCGCTGCGGTCGTATCGTCGGTTATTATGATATGTTTGGCATTTTGGAGTAGACGTAGTGTGGTGATTATATTTGCTGTTATAGGGGGACTATTGATAGGTTTAGCTAGAGGAGGATTAGAATTAAATGCAAGCTTAATGTATCAGGTGGATGATAAGATTAACGGCATAATATATGGGAAGATTCTAGAAGACATAGATCAAATAAATGAGAATAAAGTACGTTTGAAATTAGGAGACGTTAAAGTTAATGGGCGAGATATTCCAGGTATTGTATTTGCGACTGTGCAAACATCTGTAAAGTTAAAACGTAGCGATGTTATAGAAATTAACGGTACGGCGAGGAGCGGATTTGGTAAATTTATATTATCAGCTACTGGAAATATACATAAAGTGTATCACGAAAAGGGTGCTGATATTCCGCTTGAAGTTCGTGATAACTTTGCTGATCATATTAGAAAATTTATCGATGAGCCACAGGCTAGTTTGGGCATAGGATATTTACTTGGACAAAAAAGCACGTTACCAAATGATTTATATGAAGCACTAAAGATAACGGGGCTAACTCATATTGTAGTAGCGAGTGGATATAATTTAACAATACTGGTGCGGTTAGGAAGGAGATTATTCGAAAAAGTTTCAAAATATCTATCGGCATTAACCGCAGTAGTATTGATAGTGGGATTTATTTCTATGACGGGATTAAGTCCGAGTATGGTGAGGGCAGGTTTGGTATCATTTTTGTCATTATTAGCGTGGTATTGTGGTCGAAAATTTCATCCAGTCGTATTACTAGGATTGACTGCTTCGTTGACTGTTTTTGTAGACCCTACATATATATGGGGAGATTTAGGATGGTCGTTGAGTTTTTCTGCGTTTGCTGGAGTTATGATAATAGCGCCTATTATCACTGCTTATTTTTGTGAGGATAAACCGTCCACATTGGTGCAAATTTTGATAGAAACAGTTTCTGCTCAGATAGCGACTCTGCCGATAATGATTGGAGTTTTTCATAATGTAAGCGTTGTATCTCCGCTGATAAATTTGCTAGTTTTGCCATTTATACCATTGATAATGTTGCTAACTACTATAACAGGTGTATTTTCTTATATATTACCAATAGTTAGCGATTTTTTCGGTAGTATTACTAGTTTTATACTAGGTTTGCAGATTAAAATTATTCATTGGGGAGCGGGTATTGACGGTGCTAGTATCGATATTGATGCGACTCCAATCATGTTAGCAATACTGGTGCTTGGTATATGTGCCATAGTTGGCTATATGAAATTGCGAAGTGGCGTTAAGCTGTATGATACCTCGATTATTGAGTAAATTATGTTATAATAATAGATGAATAATAGGCAGATAGGAGATATTATGGCAGGTCATAGTAAATGGGCAACAACACACCGTCAAAAGGCGATTGTTGATGCAAAACGAGGAGCAGTATTTACTAGAATTGGGAATATGATAGCGATTGCAGCGCGTAACGGCACTGATCCAAGCATGAATCCTAATTTAGCTTTAGCAATCGAGAAAGCAAAAGCTGCAAATATGCCATCTGCAAATATACAGCGCGCAATTGATCGTGTTGCTGATAAAAATGCTGCGCAATTAGAAGAAGCTACTTATGAGGCTTATGGTCCAGGAGGAGTCGCGTTTATT
>JAZRKC010000075.1:0-4486 GCA_045646155.1 Saccharimonas sp. (SeqCode) | reverse complement strand
TCCGACTTTACAGAGTTATATAGCGATAGATTATTCTATAAAGCTGCTTCAACGGCCGCCCAGCTAGCGTCTGGATTATCTTCTGGGATGATGATAGTAACCTGATCGCCGACATTAATTTTGAAGTAAGTTACGCTTGCTAGTAATATGCGATATTCCTTGCCTAGCGTTTCTACATAATATGCTCCGTCGTGTTGTGTCAGTGTTCCTATAACTTGTTTGCGTGGTGTTGGACTGATTTGCTTGTAAATGAAGCCTCCGTCTGGAGTGATAGTTAACTTCAGGATATCGCCTTCAACGAGCTTTGATTTAGATGCATAGTTTGCTGGTACAGGGTAGTTTTTGCCGTCTGGGCCTACCATTGTTTGCCCATCGAATACACCTTCAATGATTTTTCCGTCGCTGATTTCAGCTCTGCTGTTAGCTGGTGTGACTATTTGACCATCTTCGCCGAGGATACTCATTAACAATTCCTTTGCTGCAGCAAGGTTTGTTTCGGCATCCTGTATAAGAGAGGCTAATCTCTTGATTTGTTTTTCTGGTAATTCAGACATATTTTCTCGCAATCTTTTGTCTGTGTTATTTTCTATACTATATCAGTATATACACTAGTCTAGCACAAAAGTCAATAGATGCTTTTTCCACATGGTTTTATGAGGTGGTTAAAAAATCGTTGTAAAAAATGTAAAAGAACATAAGCAACACAAAAGCCCCGAAGTTGAATCGGGGCTTTCAGTATGGTCGTTAGTTGTGAAAAAATTAAGCAACTTCTACAGTAGCGCCGGCATCTTCTAGAGCTTTTTTGGCTGCCTCTGCGTCGTCTTTTGATACTTTTTCTTTGATTGGGCTTGGTGCGTTGTCTACAAGAGCTTTTGCTTCACCAAGACCAAGACCAGTTAATTCTTTAACAGCTTTGATAACTGCAACTTTTTGAGCACCAGCGTCTTTTAGGGTGACTGTGAACTCAGTTTTTTCGTCAGCAGCAGCTGCACCTGCATCAGCAGCTGGGCCTGCTACAGCAACTGCGGCAGCAGCTGGCTCGATGCCATATTCGTCCTTTAGAACGTTTTTTAGTTCGTTTACTTCAAGAACTGTAAGTTTTGTTAGTTCTTCGGCAAGTTTCTTTATGTCTGCCATTTGAATGTTCTCCTTTTATTATTGAAGATGTCTTTATGATAATAATTTGTGCGTATGTAATTACGCAGCAGCTTTGTCAGCGACGCCGTCAAGCAGTGCATGTATATTGCCAGAAAGTGCATTTGTGACGTCGTGTACTGGTGAAAGAAGTTGTGCAACTGTTTCGGCAATAAGTTGATTTTTGCTTGGAAGTCCTGCTAATGCAGTTACTTCTGCTGCATTTTGTGCTAATCCTTCACCACTAAAGCCGGCTGCTAATTCGAATGCTGGATGAGTTTTTGCAAAATCATTTAATACCTTTGCAGGCATAACTTCGTCATCATTTGAGAAAGCGTATATTAATTGCCCTTGCAACGCTGATGTGTCTGTATCTTTGTAAACTTCAGATTGACCCATAGCAACACGTACGAGGCGATTTTTTACTACTTTTATGATAACGCCAGCTTCACGAGCGGATTTGCGAAGCTCTTGTAATTCAGCAACGCTAATTCCTTGATATTTCGCAGCGGCAGTGCCTTTTGCATTAGTAAATAGCTCTACTAATTCGCTGACCAAAGCTTGTTTCTTATCTTTGCTAATAGCCATAGATAATACTCCTATATTTGGTTTGATATTTTCGACCATACTATTAATGTGCGACATTTATATTTTGAGAGGAATCGGATTGATTCGTCAGCAAAGACGCATAGGAAGAGTGTATTCCCTCGGTAGCATTCTTATCGGATATTATCCCGCTACTGTCTTTGGTAATGTCTAAATACCATTATAATATACTATCGATGAAAAATCAATATTCACTGATGCTAGCTATAAATTCCCGTGCTCTTGTACGGCTTCTTTTTGTTAATTTTTTGGAAGAATTTCTACGATTTAGATGGTCTTTTTCATCATGGAGTTCAACTTGAGCGTTGATTAGTTTCGTGTTTGTCGGCTTGCGAATGTTGCCGTTAGATGCTTTGTAGTTTGCATGCGATAAGCTACCTACGCGAGCTTCTGTTCTTATCTCGACTGTATTAAATTGAATCTCGCAATTTAGTGCATTTTGGTTGTATGGCGCTTGATATTCAACTGCAAATTTAGCGGTTTGATATTCATCACTACCTGTTTCTCTAATTTGAACCAGATCTAGATCGACATCTGGCATGCTGTCTAGAATTGTTTTCACAAAACGTTTCGTGCCAGTTATAAAAATTGGTCGATTTCTCTTTTGTGAATTGATAAAATTCATGTTATCTTTTTGGATAATATTATTCACGACACGATTCATTTCTTCGCCTATTTGTTCTGGTTTATCTAATATAACTGTAGCTCCAAATATATCTGTTAAATAGGTGTATTTTTTGTCTGCAAATTTTTTGCCAGCAGAATAATCTGTTTTTCGTCTTCCGACGATTTTTTCGTCATCTCCTACTCTTCCTGTAAATATAATGATATCTTTATTTTGCTTATGTCCTAGTACTTCGTTTATTTTTGCACTTTCGAAACAGCCACGCAGAAAATCTCTAGAGGTACGCATAAATTGCTCTGGTGTCCCAGTCGTTCTTATCAAATCGTGTGCTCGCAAAAAATCAGCTACTTGGCCAGAGTATAGCATACGTAGAGAGCCTGCATTATTACGAGATGACATGGCAATACCATCGAAACCTATGATTTCTGATAAGTATGAATCAAAAGATTCTGCGCGAATGATATTTTGGAGTGTTTGTGTATCTGGGCATGTTTTATTAGAGCTGAGCTGAATATTTCTTCTTATACTGTCAATGAGCATTGATTCTAAATTTACATGTTGGTCGGAGCGTAATTCTAAAATTTCATCAGCAAAAATTCCAGTGCCTGTATTTCTCCATATTTCCGGAGGTACGAACATTTCATTGGTTTTGTCTTGAAGCAAGGTTTTTTCTGGTTCATTGTCGTCAAAATGTTTTTCTATTTTGTCGTTCCAAAATTTATCAATAATAGGTTTGTCTAAACATATCCCAATAGCATATTCTGCGACATCTTGGCTAGATTTATTTATGTAATTAGCAAGCTCTTTTTTTGCTGCATCTTGGAACCTATTTGGCTCGATAGCGTCATCTACAATGGGTTGTAATAAAGCAGCCTCATACATCGAGGTAGAAAAATATTCACCTTTTCGGTCATAATCGAACAAAGTATCTTGTAATTTTTCTAGATAATCTAATCGTAGTTTTATCTCATACTCAGGGATGTTAGTATTGTGCCAGTAGTTTGTGTAAGTTGTGTTTATATTGTCGCTAACATGTGAAAGTTGTTCTGAATTATGTTCCATAGACAATAGTTAAGTATTAAATAGATTATCATTCTTTAATTCGTCTATTATATCTTTGTGAATTTCATCTATAGTACGTGATGCGTCTATAGATTTGAAGTTATATTCCGATATTATTTTTAGATAGCCATCGTTTATACGCTGTTGAAAATCGTCATCGCGCGACTCAAAAGTGTCGGGTTTTTCTAATTCTCCTCGATTTGCTATGCGATTTTTGCGAGTTTGGTCGTCAGTTGTCAAAATAAATGTCTTGTCTGGATTCATATAATGTTCAGATGTGAAATTGCGAGTTGTCTCATAAATCAAATCTATATCTATATTCTCTCCGTATCCTTGATAAGCAATAGTCGACAAGAAATTTCGTGCGCTAATCACCCATTTCCCGTCTTTTAGAGCTTGTTCTGCTGTACGCCAAATTTCATGACGAGCTGCAGTGAACAATAATATATTAGTTTTTCCGTCGCGCTCTAACTCTCCGTTTTTTATAATATTACGGATAGAATCAGCTATAGGTGTTCCAGCTGGTTCATGCGCTATAAATGAATCTATGTTGTAGGTTTGTTTTAAATAGTTAGCCAGTTTTTCTACTTGAGTAGACTTACCAGTGCCATCATGACCTTCTATGACTATGTATTTTCCTGACATTACAATATACCTTTTGGTAGATTATTGATTTTCTCTGGTAATTTTCGATTATCTTTGTAATTGCGAGGAAGCATATCTTGAGGTTTCCATGTAGAGATAATATCGTCTAGATTATCTGACTGTTGATATTTTCCGCTCATACCGTTACGTCCAAATGAGTAATCCCCTTCTACTGGACCAGTTTTATGAAAAACTAATTGCCCCATTCTCTCGCCCACAGGTAACACGACACTTTCGTGTTTATTTAGGTTATAAATTTCTAGTGTGATACGGATGATATATCCAGGGTCTACCCATCCTGCGTCAAAACAGACGGCTACTCCGTTTCTACCCCAGCTACTACGAGCGCGTACTTCCGCGGCGCCACCTTTTGTGCGCACACCTATGAATTCATGAGTATGTGCAAGTATTCTT
>JAZRKC010000074.1:0-2311 GCA_045646155.1 Saccharimonas sp. (SeqCode) | reverse complement strand
CTCGACCGAAATATTACGGTTTGAGTATGTTAGCTGGTATAACGGGTGCTGGTATACATATCGGACATGGACGTACTTATCAGTTTAGCGATGTTAAAGTCAGAGCAAAGCGCCAGCAAGGGTTCAATGCTTATCATCCAATAGGTTGGGATAGTTTTGGTTTGCCAGTAGAGAACTATGCAATAAAAGTAGGAAAAACTCCACGTGTCGCTCACGATGAAGCAAAAACTCATTTCAAGGAGCAGCTGAAAAGGTTAGGTTTCAGTTACGATTGGTCAAAAGAAATATCGACAGCAGATCCAGAATACTACAAATGGACGCAGTGGATTTTTATTCAACTATACAAGCATGGATTAGCTTATCAGAAAGAATCTTCGCAGTGGTGGTGTGAAACTGATAGTACGGTTTTAGCAAATGAGCAGGTAGAAGGCGGAAAATGTTGGCGTTGTGGTAATTTAGTTACGAAACGAAATCTGAAGCAGTGGTTTTTCAAGATTACTGATTATGCAGATGAAATTCTTGAAGCTACAGATGCCTTGAATTGGACAGAAATGGTCAAAACTCTGCAAAAGAACTGGATTGGAAAGAGTCAGGGCGCTGAAATTGAATTTGATATTGACGGAAATAATGATTTGCATATAGATATTTTTACAACAAGACCAGATACGCTGTTTGGCTCGACTTTTGTAGTTCTGGCGCCAGAACACCCTATAATACCTCAGCTTGTCAATGACAATACGCGCAAAGAAGTGGAGCAATATCAGTCCGAGATTGAACGCAAAACCGAGATTGAGAGGATGGATACCTCCAGAGAAAAGACAGGAGTGTTTACAGGTAGTTATGCTATAAATCCAGCTACAGGAGAAAGAATTCCGATTTGGGTCAGCGATTATGTTTTGATGGGGTATGGTACTGGTGCGATTATGGCGGTACCTGCACATGATAAACGAGACGGCGAATTTGCAGAGAAGTTTAATTTGCCTATTATTAAGGTTATAGAATCTTCGGACGATGAGAAATTTTATAACGGCGATGGCATACTAGTAAACTCGAGTCAGTTTGATGGATTAGAGACGGCGGATGCGCGTGAACAGATTGTATTGTGGCTCGAGCAAGAAAAGCGTGGCAAAACAAAGGTTACGTACAAGATGCGCGATTGGCTGATTAGTCGTCAGAGATACTGGGGTGCGCCAATACCTATAGTGCATGTTGAAGGATGTGAGCCGATTGCTCTAGCTGATAGTGAGTTGCCATTGATTTTGCCAGAAGTCGAGGATTTCAAGCCAAAAGGTGGAAATACGAGTGTATTAGCTGAATTAGACGATTGGGTAAATGTTTGGGTAAATATTGATACTGGTGAAACATCCCCTATAACAGGCGATAAACCAAATGGCGATAATTGGAAGCGTGGTAGGCGAGAAACTGACACTATGGACGGATATGCTTGTAGCAGTTGGTATTTTTTGAGATATTTAGATCCGCATAATAGTGAGCAGGCGTGGAACCCCGAATTAATAAATCATTGGATGTCGGTGGACTATTATAATGGCGCAGATCATGCGGTCGCGCATTTATTATATGCTAGATTTTGGACTAGGTTCTTTTATAAATTAGGTTTAGTTCCCGATCCTGAACCGTTTAAACATATGATGTATAACGCATATATTATGGCGCCAGACGGATCAAAGATGAGTAAATCAAAAGGTAATGTTATTGATCCGATGGAAATTATGGATAGTGGCTACGGTGCCGATAGTTTGCGTGTTTACGAGATGTTTATAGCACCGTTTGATATGGACGCACCTTGGGATACTCGAGGTGTACCTGGTACGTATCGTTTTTTGAACCGTGTATGGAATTTGGTTTTTGAATATATAGATGGTGATGCAACGGATGATGAATCTCGTGATGCTGAAATTTTGGCACTAGCCCATAAGTTATCTTATGTTATCACTAGGAATATCGAAGATAACAAATTTAATACGGCTATCTCGTCTATGATGGAGACTGTAAATAGCTATTATAAATTGAAAGAGCAAGGTATTGGACGATGTAACGCCTGGGATTACGCTATAGAAAGTTTGCTAATGGTACTGGCTCCGTTTGCTCCTCATATAGCAGAGGAATTGTGGTGCGAAATCGGTAATAAAAGCACGATTCATCGCGATAATTGGCCAGTTTGGGACGAAACTAAATTCCAATCGAAAAAAACAACGATAATAGTACAAGTAAATGGCAAACTTCGCGCAAAAATTAGCGCAAATGTAAATATTCAAGAAGATGAGATTAAAAAGTTGGCGCTAGCTGATGA
>JAZRKC010000073.1:0-5211 GCA_045646155.1 Saccharimonas sp. (SeqCode) | reverse complement strand
CCAGAGCCGGTGACTCCTAGTAGAGTCTGCTCTCTTTCGCCGCGTTTCAAACCATCAACAAGCTGAGCGATAGCGTTTGGCTGATCGCCAGTTGGCTTATATTTCGATGAAAGTTGAAACTTACTCACATCTATATTATATAATATATTCTACGATTTTGCTATCCACGTCGATTAGCAGTCTGTTCACTCATGCCGTTTATATCATCAATTATATTCGGATCTTTGAAATCAGCATATTTTTCATCAAGAGCTTCGACTATCTTATCAACAAGACGTTTTGGATCTGTGTCAAATATCACATCTTTTCCGCCTGGCGCCTCAATATATTTCAACAAAGTTGGAGCAAAATCAGCCAGACCTCCAGTACCCAACAAAACACCGCAAACTTTTCGACTTTCAAGTGCAGTCGCCAACTCATGAAGTGAACCCATACGGCCGCCTACTGTGATAACAGCATCAGAACTGCGCACTAAGTGAACGTCGCGGCCTACGTATTCCATACCAGTAAAGTTTATATAATCAAATTCTTTCGTAGGTAAACGATAGGTAGAAACATGTTCGCGAAAGCTACTTGCTGGACTAAAGCCCACAGAACTGCCCTTACGCTCATTAACACTAATAAATCCCATAGCCGCATAATGAGGCAATCCGATTGTAGCGCCTGTTAACAATGTTTTACCAGCCTTAGCAATCTCTACACCCAAACGATACGCCTCTTCGTGCGCATTTTGAACAGTCTCACCGGATGCAGCACCCGATACACATATTTGATATCTCATTTATTTCTCCTTTTTTAGTGATTCAAATCCAGCTAATATTAAATGGTCATACACAACCGCTTTACTACAGCCAGCTTTTATGTAGCGTCTAGCTAATTCTTTCTGCATATCACGACGAACATACATCGAACTATAAGCGGTCAAATTACTACGAACAGTACGCTTAATATCATGATAATTAAACGATATTATTTTGCCATCATCCTCTATTAAAGCTACGTCATCTAATCTATGTAATAAATGACCGTCATTAATTTGCTTTTCTAGCGCACGAATCAACTCTGCAGGCTTAGTGTCGCGCGGATCTAGTTTTATTTCACGCATAAACGCATGACCCCTACGCATGACATCTGCCATATAATTTATATCTATTGGCTTATCTCCAGCCATTTTATTTAATCTTCTTATAGAATCTGAATAAATTGGCTCTTTTGCTTTTGTAATAACTTGTATAAATCTACTCATCTTTCGCCTCACGAGATTTTAATTTCCGTTCATAGATTGGCATCTCATGCAATTTCACATTTTTGTGTAAAATACCCGCTTTTGCTCCAATCTTTGTAACAACGCTAGTACTATTAGCGCTAGCAAATATCGCACTATCTCTCAAAGATTTACCGCGCGACCACTGACTTAAAAAACCGCTGGCAAACGCATCTCCCGCACCAGTACGGTCTACTACCTTTACATCCTCATACATTCCCGCGCGTATTAGAGTTTTACCATCAGTAGCTACAACACCATTTGGTCCATCGCTTACTATAGCAACTGGTACATAATTCAGTGCGTGTAGCGCTAGTTCTTCACATGTTTCGCCACTTACTATTTTTTTCATTTCTTCGCGATTAGCACACAATATTTCGACACCCTCCAATAGAGGTACTAATTTGTCTATATTAGATAACTCTGTGCCAGCAGGATTTAACATAACTTTTGTATCATTTTTTTCGGCCACTTCTATTATGTCTCGCAGTATCTTTAAACTATCATCGCCTAGACTAGACGGATAAACCCAATCAAAATCCGCAATCACTCCTAAATCTAAGCTATGATGTCCGAATCTATTACAGGATCTACCTCTATGATTAATAATAGTACGTTCACCATTTGTTGCTATCAGAATCACAGAATATCCAGCTTGATACTTTTCATCCTGTACTACCAGTGATGTATCGACAGATTCGTTATCTAAATCATTCAAAACTGCTTGACTAGCCGAGTCCTCACCAAGAGACCACATATACGATGTGTTTATACCTTGTCTAGCTAGCGTAGTTGCTACATTTGTCGCGTTACCTCCAGTAGAAAAAGTAACATTTTCGGCCTCCATTTTTATACCAAGCGGCAAATGCGTATATAGCTTATTACCTTTAGTGTGAGGATCAAATTCCTGACTCTGAACAAAAACATCCTGAGTACCTTTTCCTATAGTCAATATTCGCACCATTTATACAACCGCCCGACCAGCACTACCGAATGCGCTAATTTTTTCTTCAACGACAGATTGAACAGCGTCATAAACTTTTGGCATTAATTTATAGACTGCAATCTCATTCGGATTATCAGCTAAAACTTTATCTAATGTAGTACGATATACATATCGCATATCGCTATTTATGTTAACCTTACTGACACCAATTTTAGATGCTTCCTTAAAATATTCAAGCGGAGTTCCGCTACCTCCGTGCAAGCTAATCTGACAGTCTATAGATTCACGAATCTTTTGTAATAAATCTAAATCTAATACCTTCGGAACAGGATATTTACCATGCAAATTACCGACCGCAGCTGCAAATGTATCGATACCCGTCTTTTCTACGAAATCCTTTGAGCCTTCCGGTGTACTAAAAGTCTTCTTTATTTCTTCATAATCTATATCTTCGGTATGGAGTTTACTACTACCTCCAAAATAATGCGGTTCGCTTTCTACTAAAGCGCCAGTAAACTTAGCGTATTCGACAACTTCGCGCGTAGCATTAATAATCTCTTCATCTGTCGCATCATGATTCGCTTGAGAAATATCTATATGAATAAATTCAAACCCAGCATCTATAGCCTTTTTACATAACTCTACGTTAGGCGCATGGTCAAGATTTATATAAATCTCAATAGCATATTTTTCACGATAGTTGTCTACCATACTACGTACATTATCAACGCCTCCTAAATAGTCGACTTCTCCTTCACTAACCTCGACTAGCACTGGCGAACGAGTATTTTTTGCTGCTCGACAAATCGCCTCTAGTGTTTCCTGGTTGTCGATATTAAAAGCACCTACAGCAAAGTGTTGCGTTCTAGTACGATACATCAGTCGACGTGCTGCGTATGTTCTCTCGCGAATTTCTTTTATTGTCAATCCCATACCACCTCTATAATAGTTATGATTATCTCTTATGGTTATTGTATCATTTTTATGCATACAACAATAGCATTGACATTTATAGTAAAATATGCTATAATGATAGTATATACCTTAGAATCCTGCGCGATACTGCGGTCTAGAATTCACAAACTTTATCACTTTCGCTGTTATATTATCGTCTGCTAATCCTAATTTTTGATGCACTTCCATTGGCTCACCAGCTTCACCATATCTATCTTCTACACCAATTCTAAGCATCGGAGCTGGCATATAATCACACAAAGTTTCTGCAATTACTCCACCAAATCCTGCCGCTGCCTGAGCATCCTCGCAAGTAACAGCTCTACCCGTTTTCTTGACTGAATTTATAATCGTTTCTATATCCAAAGGTTTAATAGTTGGAACATGAACAACCTCGGCATCTATTCCCTTTTCTGCCAAAGTTTTTGCAGATTTTAGAGCAAAAGCCGTTTCTATACCAGTCGAAAATATAGTTACATCTCGTCCATCTTTCAAAACATAGGCTTTACCAATTTCAAACGGAGACTTATCAGTACTAAATACAGGTGTACTTTCGCGAGCTAATCGCAGATAACTAGGTTTGTTATTTTTTGCAATAGCAATTGTAGCTTTTTGCGCCTCAATAGCATCACCAGGAGATACTACTACCATATTTGGCATAACACGCATCAAAGCGATATCCTCAAACATCTGATGAGTTGCACCATCTGGACCAACAGTCGACCCGCTATGTCCACCGACTATTTTTACAGGCATATCATTTAGTGCTGCTGTCGTTTTTATCTGTTCCCAATTCCTACCAGGACTAAATGCAGCATAGCTAGCAGCAAAAGGTATTTTACCAGCCAAAGCTAATCCTGATGCAACTGTAACTAAATTTTGCTCAGCAATTCCAACTTCAATATATCTATCAGGATAAGCATTTATAAATTCCGTCATTTTCAAGCTGTCTGCTAAATCAGCACACAGTCCTATTATTCTCTCATCTTCATCAGCAGCTTTTTTAAGACCACGCCCAAAACCAGCTCTAGTAGAATCAAATTTAGCATTATTACTATAGATATCATTATCTAGGTAATATGTCATTCTATCGTAACCTTTCCATTAAGCGTACATAATCTCTTGATAGCATCAGATGCCTGTTCTTTATTTGGCGATACACCATGCCAATGATAATCATACTCCATAAAATCAACACTTTTACCAGGTATGGTATGCGTTATTATAACGCTAGGTCTATTTTCTATAGCCTTCGCCATACCAACAGCCTCTATTATGCTATTTATATTATGTCCATCGATTTCTTGTACATGCCACCCAAAGCTCCGCCATTTTTCCGCTAAATCCTCTAACGGCATAACTTCTTCTGTAGGTCCATCAATCTGAATATTATTGCGATCAACAAAAACTATGAGTTGAGCCAATTTATACTTACCGGCAAACATCGCGCCTTCCCATATATTGCCTTCATCTAGCTCACCGTCTCCTGTAATAACATACACCCATCTATGTTTGTTTTTGTCTAAATATTGAAGAGAATACGCCACCCCAGCACCTTGAGAAAGGCCACATCCGAGTGGACCACTAGTATTTTCTAGTCCAGGAAGTTGAGTTCTCTCTGGATGACCTTGTAATCGAGTTCCATATTTTCTCAAAGTCATCAATTCTTTTTTGTCAAAAAAACCAGCTTCTGCCATTGCCGCATATTGAACAGGTACGCAATGGCCGTTACTCATAATAAATATATCTCTGTCTTCGCAATTTGGATTTTTAGGGTCAATATTCATGATATTGAAATAAAGCGTAGCTACTAAATCAGCCAGCCCTAACGAACCCGCAGGATGACCGCTGCCAGCATGTTCAAGCATCTTGATTATGCTTATTCGCATATCATTCGCAATTGATTGAATTTGCTTAACCGAAGGCTTTGACATATTAAATATTACCGCTTCGCTTCGTCTCGTTAACTAAATTACTATATGCTTTAGCGGGGTCGCTCGCTTTTTGAACAGCAGATCCGCAATTAATTATATTGACACCGCCTTTT
>JAZRKC010000072.1:0-3049 GCA_045646155.1 Saccharimonas sp. (SeqCode) | reverse complement strand
ATGAAAAAGTCTCTAGATTTTGAAATAACTCATAAATTAGATGGAACTCTCGCTCGTGCTGGAATTATAACTACTCCTCACGGAAAAATCAAAACACCCGCTTTTATACCCGTTGGAACAAAAGCTACCCTAAAATCACTTACACCGGAGCAGCTTAAAGATACCGGAGCTCAAGCTGTCTTGGCTAATGCTTATCACCTATACCTACGACCTGGAGCTAATATATTAGACGAAGCTGGCGGATTAAATAAGTTCATGAACTGGGACAAACCGACTTTTACCGACAGTGGAGGGTTCCAAGTCATGAGTCTAGGCGCCGGATTTAAAAAAGTTATAGATATGTCAGGAGATAATCAGGTATCTAACGCTAACAAAAAAGACAAGCTCGCTACTATAGATAACGACGGCGTTACGTTTAAATCTCATCTAGACGGAAGTCTACATAGGTTTAATCCTGAAATTTCTATGCAAATCCAGCACAAAATTGGCGCCGATATCACTTTTGCCTTTGATGAATTAACTACACTATACCATCCGTACGAGTATCAAGTAGAATCTCTAGATAAGAGAACACACCCCTGGGCGGTTCGTAGTCTCGCTGAACATAAACGTCTAAACAACGAACGCTCACATCGTCCCCCTCAAGCACTTTATGGCGTCGTACAGGGCGCTCATTTTGAAGATTTACGCCGAAAATCAGCTAAATTCCTAGGAGAAATGGATTTTGACGGATATGGACTAGGAGGTGCGCTCCAAAAAGATAAAATCGGAGAAATTGTTCGCTGGATGTGCGAAGAACTACCAGAAGATAAACCTCGACATATGCTAGGAATTTCCGAGCCAGATGATATCTTTGCCTGCATAGAAAATGGCGCTGACACATTTGATTGCGTATCACCAGCGCGCGTCGGTCGAAATGGGGCTCTATATACACGACATGGGCGAATTAATATTCGTCGCGCAGAATTTATACATAAACACACCCCATTTGACAAAGAGTGTGATTGTTATACTTGCAAAAATTTTACTAGCGCCTACCTAAGTCACCTATTTCGCGCCGATGAATTATTGGCAAATACCCTAGCCACTATTCACAACGAGCATTTTATAGTCAAACTAGTAGACGATATTCGTCAATCTATTATTAATGGTAGTTTTCATGAATTCAAAAAATCATTTCTAAAAGATTATTACAAACGATAGATTACTTGGAATAACCAATCGTAAAACTTTATAATCTATTTTTGATTTCGTTTATTAAATCACGTAACTCAGCTGCTCGCTCAAATTCCAAATTTGCGCTAGCTAGTTTCATTTGGCTAGTCAAATCACGAATCATACCAGCATACTCATCTTTTGGAATCTTATTTAGATTTACTTTTTCTTGCTTGTTGATAGATTCTTTTTGTGGAATAATCGCCCTTAGACCCTCGTCAATAGCTTTGTCTACACCTCGAGGTGTAATATTATGCGCTACATTGTAAGCCATCTGAATCTCACGTCGACGATTCGTTTCGTCAATCGCCCGACGCATACTATCTGTTATACGATCAGCATACATTATTACTCGCCCCTCAACATGGCGCGCAGCACGTCCAATAGTCTGAATTAATGAACTTTCACTCCTCAAAAACCCCTCTTTATCCGCATCTAAAATAGCCACCAAACTAACCTCTGGTAAATCTAACCCTTCCCTCAATAAATTTATACCTACCAAAACATCATATACACCCATACGCAGGTCTCTCAAAATATCACCGCGCTCCAATGTATCAATCTCGCTGTGTAAATATGCTGTTTTTATACCCAAATCAGACAAATGTGTCGACAGATCTTCCGCCATTCGTTTGGTTAGAGTCGTAACAAGAACACGCTGGCCTTTGTCAACGCAAAAACGAATTTCCGAAATCAAATCATCAACTTGCGTATCAACTGGCTTTATAAATATTTCAGGATCTAATAATCCAGTAGGCCTAATGACCTGTTCTATAGGAGTTGGACTACGTTCTATCTCAAACTGCCCCGGAGTGGCGCTAACATAAATTGCTTGATTTATATGTCTATCAAATTCATCAAATCTAAGCGGTCTATTATCTAGTGCGCTTGGCAAACGAAAACCATGTTCAACTAAAATCTCTTTCCTTGCGCGATCTCCGTTGTACATACCTCTCACCTGCGGTATAGTTACATGACTTTCGTCAACCAACAACAAAAAATCATCTGGAAAATAGTCTATCAAAGTGGCAGGCTGCTCGCCCTGTTCGCGGTTCGTTAAGTATCTTGAGTAATTTTCTATCCCTTTGACAAAACCAGTCTCTTCTAGCATTTCCAAATCATATTTAACTCTCTGTTCAAGACGCTGGGCTTCTAGAAATTTATCATGCGATCTGAAATATTCCATACGCTCATCGAATTCTCTACGGATACCTTCTATAGCATGCTGTATTTTTTGTTTCGGAGTAGCATAATGGCTTGACGGGAAAATTCTACAAGATTCCATTTCGCCCAAAATTTCACCAGTCAAAGGATTAATCTCGGTAATCCTATCTACTTCATCACCAAAAAATTCAATACGAAAAGCTGTATCACTACCGGCAGAAAAAACATCAACAACATCACCGCGTACTCTAAACGTACCTCTGTGAAAATCTACATCATTACGATGATATTGTATGTCAGTTAATTGACGAATGAATTTATCTTCTAGTCTACGCTCGCCACGTTTCACTGTCATGGACATACCTTCGTAATCTTCTGGACTACCAATGCCATATATACAGCTAACACTCGCTACGATAATAACATCTCTTCGAGTCAAAAGCGCCGACGTCGCAGCATGCCTCAATCGATCAATTTCTTCATTTATTGCTGAGTCTTTTTCTATATAAGTATCGCTCGATGCAATATACGCCTCTGGCTGATAGTAATCAAAATAAGATACAAAATAATGCACTTCGTTTTTAGGAAAAAATGCTTTAAATTCACTAAATAACTGCGCTGCTAGAGTTTTGTTATGCGCTAATACTAGCGTAGGAACATTACGCTCAGC
>JAZRKC010000071.1:0-2085 GCA_045646155.1 Saccharimonas sp. (SeqCode) | reverse complement strand
TGTTCTACGTCTACAACGAAAATTGTAGCGCCGCCTACAGTTACTTCAAGCGGAAATGCCGGAGTTGATTCGAAGCCATAACCGGCCGCAACAGGCACAAGCTCTGTTCTGCGCTGAGAGTATGATTCCATGATTTTAATTGCTTCTGGTACCTTATCTTCCGTTGTACCTACCAAGAGAGTGACGTTATCGTTCATCAAAAAGCCGCCTTGTGTAGCGAGTTTTGTGACTGAGAATTTAGATTTTACGAGAGCTCCGGCGAGTTTCTTTGAGTCCTCCTTATTAACAATCGCAATGATGAGTTTATTTTTCATAGTTAAACCACCTTTCTGTGTTTTCATTATATCATATATTCTATCAAGTATCGGCGGAAAAAGCAACGAAAGAGCGAAGAAAAAAGAAAAACCACCCTAAAAAGGATGGTTTTAAAGACTATTGTTTAAATGAAACAGCTTTTCGCGTCAAATTAGAGAGTCTTGTTTCGAAAACGTAAAACATTGCTCCGAACAATACACAAATCAAGATATTTACTGAAAATGCAATCGCTCTCGACTCTATTAACAATGCAATAGCTTTGCTAAAAGCGAAAAAGTATAGTGTTTGTATTAGGTATATGTGGTATGAAGCTTTTCCTAGCCACTCCAGCGGCTTGCAACGCCAATTATTTAAAATCAAACTACCAGACAGCGGAATTATAAATAAGCATGCGAATAAACTTGTTTCAGGCCATAGATTGGTAATTACAGGCGTAGCCCCACTATACCTGAACTTAATAATGTACAGTATGCCAGCAATCATTGACAGGTGAGCGAGTTTAGTGTTTTTAGCATATTCTTCAGATGCAAGATAGCACCCGTACGCAACAATTAGAATGTATCTGAAAAACATTAATCTGTAACATTGCGCCGTCATTCCGCCAACAGTTTTTGCGCATTCAAAGAACAAATTGATTAAACCACAGAGCAACACTCCATTAAATTTCATTTTATCAACTATGAAGCAAATTAGCGGAAATATGAATACGAATTGCACTAGCACAGGTGTATAATAGCTTCCAGGACCTTGACCACCAGTAATAAAAGCTTTAAATACTGATTGGATATTAATTTCGTTATTGTTCATACCCATAATCGCAAGTTCTTCCATCAAGAAGAATAATAGATATGGAATGAGATATCTCGTTAATTTGGTACTTAAAAGTTTTGCAGAATAAGCACTTTTAAGTGTATCAATGCCCTTTCTCTGAAACGACTTGGCACCAACAAACCCGGAAATAATCATAAAAATTGGAACCGCCATATCAACCCAGAAAGGGAATAATAGCAGAGATTCTTCTGTTGCAGTCCAGGCGCAATGAGAGAAGACGACTAACAGGATACATATTCCTTTAGCCAAATCTATAGAGAAATAACGCTGCTTGTCAATATAGTTAGTAGACATATTGCCTCCTTATTTTTATTCTGAAAAAATATAAGCCCCGTTTAGAAAAACGGGGCGCTTTTCAAATTCTAGAAGAAGATTTCACAATCGCGCTCGACGCGTTTGCACTTTTTCTGCAGCTCAGGCATGAGAAGATTAGGGTCGATGTCATCTTCGAATTCGATAACGAGTTTTTGCGTCATGAAATTCACAGTGGCATTGCGTACGCCATCTGTATCGTTGATAGTGTCTTCCATTTTTCTCGCGCAATTAGCACAATCAACTTCTATATTGTATCGGTGTACCATATAATACCACTTCCCTTCTGTATAAAATATCTATATAAACGCCTGTGCGTAATTGTCAATTAAATATTGGTTCAAAACCATATTTATCGCACAAGGAGTTAATTCTAGATGTCAGTTTTTCCCCAAGCTCTTGTAGCGGAGTTTTATATGAATATATAATAGCATTTTCTGTATGCAAATTGTCTATATATCTGATTTGGTCTGATGTAGCTTTTTGCAAACCAAGCCGCTGTGCAGCTTCTTCAATCTGAGCAAAATTCATCAATTGATTGTATTCATTATTTAAAAAATTATTTACATTGATAGCGTCTGATAATTCATTTTGAGCACTTTGCACTCTAGCCGTAGTCTCTGTTAA